>NZ_JADHVT010000074.1 GCF_016783915.1 Acidovorax sp. | reverse complement strand
CGGAACTGCACATGAGTGAGGATGAGCTCAAGGCGTTGGGTTTTGCCCCCACCCCCACAAGCAACCCCCGCAAGACAGGCTAGGCCTTGCACCTTGCACCCACCACTTGTACGCGTCCTGCTCCGCGTGCAACCGCATGACCCGGATTGCGCAGCGTACGTCTACTGCTCCACGCCAGAGATCGGCAGGCCGATCAATCGGTGTGCCACCATATCCAAGGCGGGCCTTGCATTGCCTTGTTTGTCCGTCCAGACACGGGGATTCAAGCTGCCAGAAAGCGCCACCGAATCACCGTCGCGCAGCTGGTGAAGGGACGCGCAGAGATCCTCGTCAAAGGCGATGACATTGATGAAAAGCACTTCGCCCTCTGCCGTGCTGGCTCGCACCTTCGCCAGTGTGTAGGCCTTGCCCGCTTTGTCCGTGCGGCGCTCCGCCTCACCGTAAAGCCGTCCGGCTACCAAGCCATCAATCATGAAGGTCTCCATGCCCATGGTGGGCGTGTTGTTGCGCCCCCTCCCAGGCCCCGTCATCACTGCATGGGGCGTCTGACGTCGCCGCATGCACGGCACGCAAGCACAGCGTGTGCATTACGCAAGCGCCACCACCGAGCCGCAACGCTGATGCTGTTAAAACCAGCCGAGGAGAAAAGCAAAAAAGCCCAGAACCTTTCGGCTCTGGGCTTTTGCTACCAATGGTCGGCGTGGCGGGATTCGAACTCGCGACCCCTTGCACCCCATGCAAGTGCGCTACCAGGCTGCGCTACACGCCGACAAGACTTAGATTATATGCAGAAAAAAGCTCAGTTCAGAGAAAGTAGCGCACGAATTTCAAATAATTCTTGGCGCACTGCGTTGGAGTCCAGCGAGAAGCCTGTTGCGACGATCGAAAGGTCGCGCGCACTGTCCACCAGCATGCTGGGCAGCTCGGCGTCCTGCGCGAGGGAAGCCTCGTCAGAGGCACCTTCTCGCGAGGGATGTGAAAGCTCTTGCAGGCGATTGCGCGCCCCGCTGATGGTGAAGCCTTGGTCGTACAGCAGATCGCGGATGCGGCGAATCATCAGCACCTCGTGATGCTGGTAGTAACGCCGGTTGCCACGCCGCTTCATGGGACGCAGCTGCGTGAACTCCTGCTCCCAGTAACGCAACACATGCGGCTTGACGCCGCACAGCTCCGCAACCTCACCAATCGTGAAGTATCGCTTGGCGGGAATGGAAGGGAGGGTGGTGCCCATGAGATGCGGATTCAAACGGGAAAGCTTTCAAGCGTACTGCAGACCAGCCTGCACCGCCAGCCACCAAGAACATCTTGGCAACAAAAACAGTACAAATTCACGCAACAGCAGCCGTCTGGATCTGCTCCTTGAGCTTGCTGCTGGCGTGGAAGGTCACCACGCGGCGCGCCTTGATGGGGATGGCCTCCCCCGTGCGTGGATTGCGCCCGGGGCGGGGTGCCTTGGTCCGGATCTGAAAATTGCCAAACCCCGAAAGCTTGACGTCCTTGCCTTCGACAAGGCTTTGGGCAATCAGGTCGAAGAAGGCATCGATCATGTCCTTGGACTCGCGCTTGTTCAAGCCGATCTGATCGAACAACAGATCTGCCAACTGCGCCTTGGTCAGTGCCGGTGTCTCCAGGCTTTCAACTGCGAATTCGATCATGGCTCGTCACTCCCCTTGGACATCATCACACCCGCAGACGGGCGCCAGTGCGCTGCGTCAACTGAGTGATCACGGATTGCATCGCGGCGTCGATTTCAGCCTCGGTGAGCGTGGCTTCATCGCGCCCCAGGGTGAGGCGCACGGCCAGACTCTTCTCGCCGGGGGCCAAGCCACCTGCAGGCGCCTCTTCGCCCGCACGCAGCGCCTTGGGCCGGTACACGTCAAACAGCACAGCAGACCGCAACATGCCACCCGGAACGGCTTGCTCCACCGCACCCATGATGTCCGCGTGCGTCACGCGCTCAGCCACCACCACGGCCAGATCGCGCTCGACAGCCTGGTGTTTGGTCACTGGCTTGAACTGTGGCACCACCCGCTGCAGCACGGCGTCAAGCTCCAGCTCAAACATCACAGGTGCAAGCGGCAGATCCCAAGACTGGCGCCACTGCGGATGCAATTCGCCCACAAAACCAATAGCGCGCCCATCGACCAGCACGCGTGCACAACGGCCAGGGTGCATGGCGGGATGTGTGCCCGGCTCGAACGTCGCGCGCAAAGGCGCCAACAGGGCTTCCACATCGCCCTTCACATCAAAGAAGTCGATGCCTTGTTCCTTGCGCCCCCATTGCAGCATGTCGTTCGGGCCATAGGCCAGACCCGAAACGCGCATGGGCTGATGGAAGCCTTCAACCGTGGTGTCGGTGTTGCGCACGCTGCCGTCGCGCAGGAACACACGGCCCAGTTCAAAGACGCGCACCCGCTCAGCCTTGCGGTCCAGGTTGAACTTCAAAACTTGTAGCAGAGAACCCAATAAAGTCGAGCGCATCACGCTCATCTGACTTGCAATCGGATTGAGCAGCTTGATGGGTTGCGGGTTGGCGGCCAGCTCAAGTTCCCAACGCTCTTCCACAAAGCTGAAATTGATCGTTTCCTGATACCCCAGGGCTGCCAGCGAACGGCGCACCGCAAACGGGCTTCGCGTGGCCTCGAGCGCCAGCTTGGGTGTGATAGGTGCAAGAGGCGGCGTGGTCGGCAGGTTGTTGTAGCCCACCATGCGGGCCACTTCTTCGATCAGATCTTCCTCAATGGTAATGTCGAAACGGAACGACGGCGGCGTGACCGTGAGCACACCATCGCCCTGCACGACCGGCAGGCCCAGGCGGGTCAGCGCGTCGGCGCATTGCACCTGCGTCAGCGGCATGCCGATGACCTTGGCGGCACGCGCCACGAGCAGCGTGACAGGCTGTGGCACAGGCAAGTTCACCACTTGGTCGTCCATAGGGCCGCATGCTGTATCTGCCGTACCGCAGATGTCGATGACGAGTTGGGTAATGCGCTCGATATGCTCCACCGTCAGGCTAGGATCCACGCCGCGCTCAAAACGATGGCCGGCATCCGTCGAGAAGTTGAAGCGGCGCGAACGGCCTGCCACCGCCTTGGGCCACCAGAAAGCCGCCTCGATATAGATGTGCCGGGTGTCATCAGACACCGCCGTGGCGTCTCCGCCCATGATGCCTGCCAGCGATTCGACCTGGCTGTCATCGGCGATCACCCCCACCTTGTCGTCCACCGTGATGGTGTTGCCGTTGAGCAGCTTGAGCTGCTCGCCCGGCTTGCCCCAACGCACGTCAAGGCCACCATGGATCTTGTCCAGATCAAAAATGTGCGAAGGGCGTCCAAACTCAAACATCACATAGTTGGAGATGTCCACCAGAGGCGACACACCGCGCTGGCCGCAACGTGCCAGGCGATCCAGCATCCATTGAGGGGTGGCAGCCCGTGTATTCACGTAGCGCACGATACGGCCAGAGAAGCGACCACACAGGTCAGGCGCGCTCACCTTCACGGGCAGTTTGTCCACCAGCTTTGCAGCCACGGCAGGGAACGACGGACGTTGCAACGGCGTACCCGTCAATGCGGACACTTCCCGCGCGATGCCATAGACACTCAGGCAATGCGCTAGATTGGGCGTGAGCTTGAGCGTGAACAGCGTGTCGTCCAGGTTCAGGTGTTCGCGGATGTCCCGACCCACAGGGGCCGAGGCATCGAGCTCCAGCAGGCCGCCGTGGTCTTCCGACAGCTTGAGCTCACGGGCGGAACACAACATGCCTTGGCTCTCCACGCCGCGCAGTTTGCCCACCTTGATAAGGAAGGGCTTGCCATCATCGCCAGGCGGCAGCTCGGCGCCCACCAGTGCGCATGGCACCTTGATGCCCACGCGGGCATTGGGTGCGCCACAGACGATATTCAGCAGGGCGCCCTGCCCCACATCCACCTGACACACACGCAGGCGGTCGGCGTCGGGGTGCTGTACCGCCTCCTTGATCTCACCCACCACAATCTTGGTGAAAGGCGGGGCGACGGGGCGCAGCTCTTCCACTTCCAGACCGGCCATCGTCAGCGTTTCGGCCAGCTCGGCCGTCGTCAAAGGGGGGTTGCAGAATTCGCGCAACCAGGATTCAGGAAATTGCATAGTCGGACACTCTTGTACGGAAGGTGCGCAGCGCGGCCACCGGGCACACGCGCGGCGCGAAGTCGGCGGGCTTTACTGGAACTGCGACAGGAAGCGGATGTCGCCGTCAAAGAACAGGCGCAGGTCGTTGACGCCGTATCGCAGCATGGTCAAGCGGTCTGGCCCCATGCCGAATGCAAAGCCGATGTACTTCTCGGGGTCAAGGCCCATGTTGCGCACCACGTTGGGGTGCACCTGACCCGAGCCAGCCACTTCGAGCCAACGACCAGCCAACGGGCCTGTCTGGAACTGGATGTCGATCTCGGCGCTGGGCTCCGTGAACGGGAAAAAACTGGGGCGGAAGCGCAACACAAGGTCATCGCTTTCAAAGAACGTGCGGCAGAAATCCGTGAAGATGACCTTCAGGTCCTTGAAGCTCACGTTCTCACCAATCCACAGGCCTTCGCACTGGTGAAACATGGGCGAGTGCGTAGCGTCACTGTCCACGCGGTAAGTACGGCCCGGTGCGATGACGCGGATCTCAGGCATCGCCTGACCGGCATCGAGCGCAGCGCGGTGCTTCTTGACATGCTGCACCGCGTGACGGATCTGCATGGGGCTGGTGTGTGTGCGCAGCAGGTTGGGGGCGGTGGCAGTGCCGCCCTCCACATAGAACGTGTCGTGCATGGAACGCGCGGGGTGGTCTTCCGGCGTATTCAGTGCAGTGAAGTTGAACCAGTCGGACTCGATCTCGGGGCCTTCTGCGACGTCAAAGCCCATGGAACCAAAGATACCCTGGATGCGTTCAAGCGTCAGCGACACCGGGTGCAGGCCACCTTGCCCACGCTGGCGGCCTGGGAGGCTCACGTCCAGTGCTTCGGCCTTGAGCTGCAATTGAAGTTCGGCATCGGCCAGAGCTTGGCGGCGAGCGGTCAGTGCAGCCTCGATGGCCTGTTTGGCGACGTTGATGGCTGCGCCGCGGGATTTTTTTTCCTCGACGGACAGCTGAGCCATGCCCTTCATGAGCTCGGTCACTCGACCCGACTTGCCCAGAAATTGCGCCTTGGCGTTTTCGAGGTCAGCGGGGGTTGCGCTTTGGGCAAACAGTTGCGTCGCGCTCTCGACCAGGGAATCCAACTCGTTCATATCGACTCTTGAAAATGAACAAGGGCTAGTGCCTTTTCAAGCCCTAGCCCTTGCTGTTATTGCGCAAGCAGCTATCAGAACGATAGCCGCTCATCGTGAACTCAAGCAGCCAGCTTGGCCTTGACTTGCTCCACGATGCTGCCAAAGGCAGCCTTGTCGTGCACTGCGAGATCGGCCAGCATCTTGCGGTCGATCTCGATGGAAGCCTTCTTCAGGCCGTTGGCGAACTGGCTGTAGGTCAGACCCAGTTCACGGGCAGCGGCGTTGATACGGGCGATCCACAACTGGCGGAACACGCGCTTCTTGGTGCGGCGGTCACGGTAGGCATATTGCCCAGCCTTCATTACCGCCTGTTTGGCGATACGGAAGACGTTACCGCGGCGACCACGGAAACCCTTGGCAAGGGCGAGAACTTTCTTGTGACGGGCACGGGCCGTTACACCACGTTTGACGCGAGGCATGTATGTACTCCTTGTTCGTCAGTAAATTAAACGCCCATGCCGGGCAGCATCTGTGAAATCGAGCCCATATTGGTCTCGTGCACAGCAACCGCACCACGCAGATGGCGCTTGTTCTTGGTGGTCTTCTTGGTCAAGATGTGACGCTTGAAGGCTTGACCGCGCTTGACGGTACCACCTGGACGAACGCGGAAACGTTTTTTCGCGCTGCTCTTGGTCTTCATTTTGGGCATGTGAATGCTCCTTTTTCATTGTGCTCGCGAGGCGTTTGCAAACCGATCTGCAAACTTGTTGGCCCCGAGCCACTTTTATCGAAAGGCTTTCACCTTCCGGTCGGCAGTGCTCGAAAGCCCTGCCTTTTTAAGCGCCCCGCCCTTTCGGCCGCAGCGCTCAAAATCTGACACTGATTGACAGACCTATGCTGCCGCCCCCGTTGCCGGGGCCGCACCTTCAGCCGCTGGCTTGGCCGCGGGCTTCTTCTTGCCCGGGGCAATCATCATGATCATCTGGCGACCTTCCAGCTTGGGAAACTGCTCGATGATGATGCTGTCAGCCAATTCGTCACGAATCCGGTTCAGCAAAGCCAAGCCTAGTTCCTGGTGCGTGATTTCACGACCGCGAAACCGCAGCGTGATCTTGCACTTGTCACCATCCGCCAAAAAACGGCGGATGTTGCGCATCTTGATGTTGTAGTCGCCATCGTCCGTTCCGGGGCGGAACTTGACTTCCTTGATCTCAATGACCGTCTGCTTGGCTTTGGCTTCTGCCGCACGCTTTTGCTCTTGGTACTTGAACTTGCCGTAGTCCATGAGGCGGCACACCGGTGGATTCGCCGTAGCGGCGATTTCCACCAGATCCACGTCCAGCTCACCGGCCATGCGCAAGGCCTCCATGAGGCTGACAACACCCAAAGGCTCGTTGTCAGGCCCGGACAGGCGGACTTCCGGGGCCATGATTTCACGGTTCAGGCGATGCTTGCGCTCTTCCCGGTGGCGACGATCACGAAATTCAGTAGCGATGGCTATCTTCCTTGAATCAAAATGCTACAAATAAAGTAGCTACTTCCGCACAGTCCGCGAGCGGCAAAGCAGTTTTTGTGTTCAAAATCAGGCTTTGGTGGCGATGTCGTTAGCGATCAATTCAATGAACGCATCCACAGACATCACGCCGAGATCACGATTACCCCGGGCTCGCACTGCGACGGCTCCTGCCGCCTTCTCCTTGTCGCCTGCGACGAGGATGTAGGGCAGCTTTTGCATCGAATGCTCCCGTATTTTATACGTAATCTTCTCGTTGCGGAGATCCAGGGCCACCCTAAGGCCTTGATTGGGCAGCGCTTTTTGCAGTTTTGCTGCGATTTCACGACAGTAATCGGACTGCGCGTCCGTGATGTTGAGCACCGAAACCTGTACGGGAGCGAGCCACGTAGGCAAGGCGCCAGCATGTTGCTCAATCAGAATTCCGATGAAGCGCTCCAGGCTGCCAACGATGGCGCGATGCAGCATGATGGGCCGATGGCGGGCGCCATCTTCGCCCACAAATTCAGCATCCAAGCGCTCCGGCATGTTCGGATCCACCTGGATCGTGCCGCACTGCCAGGGGCGCCCCAGCGCATCCTTGAGCGTGTACTCGATCTTGGGACCGTAAAAAGCGCCTTCTCCCGGCAGGTACTCGAATTCGCAGCCGGACGCTCGCAGTCCCTCGGCCAATGCGTTCTCGGCGCGGTCCCAGCTTTCCTCGCTACCGATTCGTTTCTCAGGCCGTGTGGACAGCTTGTAGATGATGTCTGTGAACCCGAAGTCCTTGTAGACCTTTTGCAGCAACGTGGTGAACGCCACCACCTCCGACTGGATCTGGTCTTCGGTGCAAAAGATATGGCCGTCGTCCTGCGTGAAGGCACGCACACGCATGATGCCGTGCAGGCCACCGGTCGGCTCATTGCGATGGCATTGACCGAACTCGCCAAACCGCAAAGGCAGGTCGCGGTAGCTCTTGATGCCCTGCTTGAAAATGATGATATGCCCGGGGCAGTTCATCGGCTTGAGCGCGTAGTCGCGCTTCTCCGACTCCGTCACAAACATGTTCTCGCGGTATTTGTCCCAGTGGCCGGTTTTCTCCCACAGGCCCTGGTCCAGGATTTGCGGACCCTTGACCTCTTGGTAGCCGTTGTCGCGGTACACGCGGCGCATGTACTGCTCCACCTCCTGCCACACCGTCCAGCCCTTGGGGTGCCAGAACACCGTGCCAGGCGAGTGCTCGTCGATGTGGAACAGATCCAGCTCGCGGCCGAGTTTGCGGTGGTCGCGCTTTTCTGCCTCCTCCAGCATCGTCAAATACTGCTGCAGCTCATCCTTGGTGGCCCAGGCCGTGCCATAGACCCGCTGCAGCATCTCGTTGCGGTGGTCCCCACGCCAGTAGGCGCCCGCCACCTTCATGAGCTTGAAGAACTTGAGCTTGCCGGTGCTGGGCACATGGGGGCCACGACACAGGTCTTCGAAATTGCCTTCGCGATACAGGCTCACATCTTCGTTGCTGGGAATGCTGGCAATGATTTCTGCCTTGTAGTGCTCACCCAGCCCCTTGAAGTAAGCCACCGCCTCATCACGCGGCAACACGCGACGCACCACTGGCTCGTCCTTGGCCGCCAGTTCGGCCATGCGCTTTTCGATGGCAACCAGGTCTTCAGGCGTGAAAGGACGCTTGTAGGCAAAGTCGTAATAGAAACCGTTTTCGATCACCGGGCCAATGGTGACCTGCGCATCAGGAAACAACTCCTTAACGGCATAAGCCAACAAGTGCGCCGTGGAATGGCGGATCACCTCCAGACCGTCGGCATCCTTGGCAGTGATGATGGACAGCGGACTGTCGGCCGTGATCTGGTAGCTGGTATCCACCACGTTGTCGCCGATCTTGCCCGCCAAAGCGGCTTTGGCCAGACCCGAGCCAATGGAGGCCGCCACTTCGGCCACCGTGACGGGGCCTGGAAACTCGCGCTGCGAACCGTCGGGAAGCGTGATGTGAATCATGGGAGTAACTCTTTCTTTTCAATCAGTGCAATGGGTACGGGCACGCGCCAGGCCCAGGAAACAAAAAAGCGCGGAGCAAGTCCGCGCTTTTTGGAGGTGTGTGCAATCTCGTGCAGGCGCGAACAGCCAGCCTTAACGGCCAGTCAACATCTCCGATGTAGTTCGCGGTGTCATAACCAGATTGCCTTTCTCGCTCTTGTGCAGTGAATTTCCATGGATTTTAACCCCAGCACCCAGAAAAAAAAGCCCGAAGCATTTGCTTCGGACTTTTGTCGAGTGCATTTCGCGCCACAACGAAGTGGCGCTAAACACCTTAGATCAATGGAACTGCTCTTCTTCGGTCGAACCCGTCAGGGCCTTCACGCTGGACGAACCGCCCTGGATCACCGTGGTCACGTCGTCGAAGTAGCCTGCGCCCACTTCTTGCTGGTGCGACACGAAGGTGTAGCCCTTTTCGCGTGCTGCGAATTCTGGCTCTTGCACCATCTCGGTGTAGTGCTTCATGCCTTCGCCCTGGGCGTATGCATGGGCGAACTGGAAGGTGTTGAACCAGTTGATGTGGATACCGGCCAGCGTGATGAACTGGTACTTGTAGCCCAGGGCCGACAGGTCTTCCTGGAACGAAGCGATCTGCTTGTCGTTGAGGTTCTTCTTCCAGTTGAACGATGGCGAGCAGTTGTACGACAGCAGCTTGCCGGGGCAGGCAGCGTGCACGGCTTGCGCAAATTCACGGGCGAAGCCGATGTCTGGCACGCCAGTTTCGCACCACACCAGATCGGCGTAGGGAGCGTAGGCGACGCCACGGCTGATGGCTTGTTCCAGGCCGTTCTTCACGCGGTAGAAGCCTTCTTGCGTCCGCTCGCCGGTCAGGAAAGGCTTGTCGTTGGCGTCGTGGTCGGACGTGATCAGGTTAGCGGCTTCTGCATCGGTACGGGCCAGCACGATAGTGGACACGCCCATCACGTCGGCAGCAAAACGGGCAGAGATCAGCTTTTCGCAGGCTTCCTGCGTGGGCACCAGCACCTTGCCACCCATGTGGCCGCACTTCTTAACAGCAGCCAGTTGGTCTTCGAAGTGAACGCCGGCAGCGCCCGACTGGATCATGTTCTTCATCAGTTCGAACGCATTCAGCACGCCGCCAAAACCAGCTTCCGCGTCGGCCACGATGGGCAGGAAGTAGTCGATGAATTCCTTGTCGCCGGGGTTGATGCCACGGCCCCACTGGATTTCGTCGGCGCGCTTGAAGGTATTGTTGATGCGGCGAACCATGGTGGGCACCGAGTCGTAGGCATACAGCGACTGGTCGGGGTACATGGTTTCTGACGTGTTGCCGTCAGCGGCGACTTGCCAGCCCGACAGGTACACGGCTTCGAGGCCTGCCTTGGCTTGCTGCATGGCTTGACCAGCAGAGATGGCGCCAAAGGCGTTGACGTAGCCCTTCTTGGCGCCGCCGTTGATCTTGTCCCACAGCTTTTCCGCGCCGCGCTTGGCCAGCGTGTGCTCGATGGGCAGCGAACCGCGCAGGCGCACCACGTCTGCAGCGGAGTAGCCGCGCTTCACACCCTTCCAGCGGGGATTGGTCGCCCAGTCTTTTTCCAGGGCGGCAATTTGCTGTTCGCGGCTCAGTTGTTCGTTGAGGGATTGGGGCATGAGATCACTCCAGGGGTTGGTTGAAAACGCCGGGCTGCTGTGTGCCGCCCTTGAAGACAACTTTAAGTCTTCTATAAGACTTGCGCAAGCTCTTATGTCTTATAGAAGAGATAAATTTTCTTGTTTCAAAACAACCACTTAACCACGTGATTTCTCAATATAGAAATTGATTTCTCATATCGAGAAAAATTGCGGCAATGCAACATCTATCGTATTCCATATCAAGAAATTATACTTTCGCATGGTGAAAATTTAGGGCGCCGCTGCGCCCACTGCATGGAGCCAGTCACCATGCTCAATTCGGCGTGCGCTCGCCGTGTAGCGGGTATTGATCTCGTACACCAGACAAGGCAACGGCTGCCCTTTCAGCTGCACCATGGTCTCCCGCTTGAGGTACTCGTCCGTCGGGCTGTCTCCGCTCAGTCCTTCAATGGCATCCAAAATCACCTCCAGAGCAGGCTCGATGGCGTACACCTCACCATGTACCGGCTGATCGCCACCCAGCGTCATGCCCGGGTACGCCCCCAAATGAAACAACACACCAGGCACCTGCGCAAACCCCACCCAGCGCGGAGCGGGCTGCAAGCGCGTGATGTCGTTGGTCCCGCCACGGCGCAAAGTGCCGTACACAAACACATGGCGTGGGGTGCCAGCAGGCGAAGAAGGCTCGGGCATGATGCGCAGTCTTTTTTGGTTGAACAGCACCCCAGTCTAGTGAATACGAACCCTCCCAACCGCCCCTTCGCCTATTTGTGCCTGGCCCTCAGCATGGCGCTGGTGGGCAGCTATGTCGCGCTGTCCAAACCGCTGGCGGCGGTGTTGCCGGTGTTGCTATTGGCCTGGATGCGCTTTGGCATCGGGGGCATCGCCATGTTGCACTGGCTCAAAAAACCCGATAACGAGCCGCCGCTCACATCACAGACGAAACGGCTGCTGTTCCTGGAGTCTTTTCTGGGCAACTTTCTGTTCACGATCTGCATGATCTACGGCGTGAGCCTGACCGACGCTGTCTCGGCAGGCGTGACCCTGGCAGCCATTCCAGCAGCCGTGGCATTGATGGGCTGGGCATTTTTGGGTGAACGGGTGACGCCTCGCACTTGGATGGCCATACTCTGCGCGGTGCTGGGCATTGCACTGTTTTCACTATCAAAACCAGAGCACGCGGCGCACATAGAACCAGCACTTGGAGCTAAAAACACTGCAAACCACGCTTGGTGGGGCCAAATGCTGCTGCTGGGTGCGGTGATTTGTGAGGCCGCCTACACCGTGATCGGCAAGAAGCTGACCGGCAGCCTGGGGCCCAAGCGCATCACGTCGCTCATCAACTTGTGGGGCTTTGTGCTGACGACACCATTTGGCCTGTACCTGGCCTTGGACTTTCCGTTTGCCTCTGTGGGCTGGGGCACCTGGGTGTTGCTGCTGTTTTATGCGCTGGCCGCCTGCATGTGGACGGTGTGGCTGTGGATGACCGGACTCAAGGCCGTGCCCGCTGCGCAAGGCGGTGTCTTCTCGGTCATGCTGCCGGTCAGCGCTGCACTGGTGGGTGTGCTGTTTTTGGGCGAGGCGTTGACGGGCATACAACTGGTTGCCTTTGCCATCGCCCTGGCCAGCGTGTTGCTGGCCACCCTGCCCTCGCGCGCGGCGCTGGGCGTGGGGCGGCGGAACAGCCGCACCGATTAATCCACGCGCTCGTGGCCCATCTCCCTACCAACCCCAGCGAGAGGGACTGCTAAAGCCGAGGCCCGGCCCGGCCTCAGCCGTGCAAGGGCTGCGCACTGACCACGATGCCGTCGGCATCGGCATACAGCCAGTCGCCAGGGCGCACAGGCACGCCCTGAATCGACACAACCACATCGCGTTGCCCCTCGCCACGGCGCTCGGTGGGCAGCGGCATCAGCGCCAGCGCGCGGATGCCGACGGCTTCCGCATTCAGCTCTGCCACGTCACGCACACAGCCGTCCACCACGATGCCGGCCCAGCCATTGCGGGCGGCGGCTGCCGCCAGGTTGCCGCCTACCAGGGCCCGGCGCAGCGAACCGCCGCCATCCACCACCAGCACCCGGCCCTCGCCTGCTGACTCGACAGCCGCCTTGACCTGGGTGTTGTCCTCGTGGCACTTGACGGTGGTGACGGGGCCCGCGAACGCGGCAACGCCCCCAAAGCGCTGGAACACCGGGGGCAGCACGCGGAACGCGCCGCTGGTGTCGCCCTTGTGGACGTCACAAAAGTCGCAGGTGGCAAACGGCGTGAGGGGAAGAGGCGAAGCTGCAGCCATTCCAAGATCCTTTCAGTCAAGCAGACGGTTTCAACAATCAAACCCGCCCCAACGGCAGCGGCGAGCACGGACCCCACACCGAACGCCCCCCCGCCGGGGTACACGCCTGCGGGCGAGCCGCGTTCGTTGAGCGGCAAATCTGTTGTGCAGGATTGTGCTGCAGCAGCAGCCACCCCAGACGCGGTGCCCAACGCCGCACCCAGAAGATGCCCCGGGGAACCGCACTTGAAACCCGCCCTCTGCCGCGTCTTTGTCAAGCCTGGCGCGCCTTGGTGGCCTATTGCTGCGGGATGCGCGGCTCCACCGCTACAAATCGAGGCAAAAAAAGCCGTTTCTCCCTTGGAAACGCGATTTTTTCCCATTAGCATCAGCCTGCCAGTGGGAAAGCGTCGTTTTCGCTGGTAAAAATTTATTCCCAACAAGGACAACCCAACATGGCAACTGCAAAAAAAGCTCCGGCAACCACAGCCCCAGCAGCCAAGAAGGCCGCTGCACCCGCCAAGAAGCGGACCCCCAACGCCGCTTTCATGAAGGCGCTCACGCCCAGCCCCGCGCTGGCCGCTGTGGTGGGCTCGGCACCTCTGCCGCGCACGGAGATCATCAGCAAGCTGTGGGTCTACATCAAGGCCAACAACCTGCAGGACGCCACCAACAAGCGCAACATCAACGCCGATGCCAAGCTGAAAGAGCTGTTCGGCAAGCCCCAGGTCTCCATGTTTGAACTGGCTGGCCTGATCGGCAAGCACGTCAAATAAGACCAGACGCTCAGCGACCCGCGTCGCTCTCGCGAAAAGACCGGCACTGCCGGTTTTTTTACGTCCATACGCCACCGAAGTGTGGCGCGCTCGCATCAATGCAAATGAGAATGACCCGCATTTGATGTAACATAAAGCTGCACGACGACGCACAGCCATGTTGATCTAGCCACTGCCTCTCGCCTGCTCTTGGCGCCCCTGCGCGCCACCTGCACACCCCTATTGACGGAGGCCCTCTTGGCTAAATCTCGCGCCCAGCGCCGCAGCGGCATGCTGCGTTCTTCTCCCGCATTCGTTGCTTCTCCCATTGCCCTGGCACCCCAGGCCGCTTCATCCGACAGGGCCCTGCTGCCACTGGGCGCGCTGATGCTGGCCGCCTCGATGGGCGCCATGGCGCAGACCGGCACGTCCGAAACCACCTTGTCTACCGTGACGGTGAAGGAAGCCGCTGAAGTCCAGGGCAAGGACACATTGCTCATCAAGAAGACCACCGTGGGCAAGGGCAAGCAAGACATCAAGGACATCCCCCAGTCCGTGACGGTGTTCACCGAAAAACTGATGAACGACCGCAACCAGGACGACTTCCGCGAAGTGCTGCGCACCACGGCGGGCGTGACCTTCCAGTCCGGCGAAACGGGCGAAGAAGACGTGCGCCTGCGCGGCTTTTCGCTGGGCCTGGCGGGCGATATCTATGTGGACGGCATGAAGGACGCCCCGCTGATCGAACGCGACACTTTCAACAACGACCGCATCGAGGTGCTCAAGGGCTCCGCCTCCATGCTGTTCGGCAAGGGCTCGACCGGCGGCGTGGTCAACCAGGTCAACAAGTACCCGCTGCTGATCGACCAGCACGAAGCTGGCTACACGCTGGGCACCGGCAAGTACCACCGCGCCACCGGCGACTTCAACTGGGTGACGGGCGAGAACTCGGCCTTCCGCCTGAACGCCATGGTGCAGGAGTACGACAACTACGGCGCCAAGCAGGACAAGCGCGGCATTGCGCCCACGTTTGCCTGGGGCATCGGCACGCGCGATGAGTTCTCCATCGGGCTGTACTACCTCGAATCCAAGGGCCGCCCGCTCTACAACCACCCCTGGCGCCTTTCGGCAGACGGCAAGATCAACATGCCGCTGGAAGCAGGCAAGTACTACGGCCTGGCCAGCGACCACAACGACACCACGTCGCAGTACGTCACGCTGGGGCATATCCACCGCTTTGACGACAACGGCGAGCTGACCACGCGCCTGCGCTACGGCAAGTACGAGCGCGACCTGCTGGCCAGCACCATCGGCTTCCAGAACAGCGCCATCACGCTGAACCAGATCAACAGCAGCACCGTGCTGACCCGTGGCTCCAAGGGCCGTGTGGGCGAGAGCAACGTGCTGCAGGTGCAAAGCGACTACAGCAACACCTACAACTGGGGTGGCAAGAAGCACGCGGTGCTGACCGGCGTGGACTACTACGACGACGACGCCAAGCGCAACCAGAACTATGCCAACACCACCACCCGCCCCACCACCACGGTGGGCACGCCCAACGACGGCGCGTGGGTGGCTGACGGCCGTGCGCCGGTGCAGTGGAACACGTTCACATCGCGCAACCTGGGCCTGTACTTCCAGGACACGGTCTCGCTGAGCGACACGCTCAAGCTGGTCGGCGGCCTGCGCTACGACAACTTCCGCGCCGCGTACCACAACGCCGCAGGCAGCCTGAGCAACTCGCGCTCCGACAGCCTGTTCAGCCCCCGCGTGGGCATGATCTTCCAGCCTGACGAACTGACCTCGTACTACGTGTCGTACGGCACTTCGTACAACACCTCGGGCGACACCTACCAGTTTGGCAACCCCGGCACCACCACGGCGCGCACCGCCAACACCGACCCAGAAAAGAGCCGCAACATCGAAGTCGGCGGCAAGTTCGAGCTGTTCGAGCGCCGCGCCCTGCTGGGTGTGGCCGCCTTCTACAGCCAGAAGTACAACGAGCGCAACACCGACCCCGACACCGCTGCCGCGCAAGAACTGCTCTCGGGCAAGCGCCACGCCACCGGCATGGAGTTCAACCTGGCGGGCCGCCTCACTCCCCAATGGGAGCTGTTCTTCAATCACACCTGGATCCCGTCGGCCAAGATCGACAAGAGCAACGTGGTGCTGGCCTCCAACGGCGGCGGCGCGCAGGTGCAGGGTGACCGACCCGGCCTCACGCCCAAGCACAGCGGCAGCGTGTGGAGCACCTATGCCGTCACGTCCAAGCTGCGTGTGGGTGCTGGCCTGACCTACCGTGGCAAGCAGAACCCCGAAGGCTCTCGCGCCGTGTACGCCAGCGGCTTTGCGGTGGTGGACGCCATGGCCGAGTACGCGTTTGACGACAAGACCTCGCTGAAGCTGAACGTGAGCAACCTGTTCGACCGCACGTATGCCGAAGGCCTGTACCGCGGTTTCTACACGCCCGGCGCCCCGCGCGCTGTGCAGCTGACGCTGAAGACACGCTTCTGACGCACCTCTGAAGTCCCCCGAATGAACCGGCCCCGGCACTGCCCGGGGCCGGTTCACAATGGCTCCATGTTCCTGCGCATCCAAGACGTTCTCACCGCCGACGAAGTCGCATTCTTCCGGCAAAAACTCTGGGCAGCCGACGCGCCCTGGGTTGACGGCGCCCGCAGCGCGGGCGGCCAGGCGGTGCACCAGAAGAACAACCTGCAGCTCGCGCAAGCCAGCGAGCTGTCCACCCAGCTCCAGAGCCTGGTCAAGGCTGCGTTGAATCGCAACGCCCTTTTCTTTTCGGCCGCGCTGCCACGCCGCATCTACAACCCGCTGTTCAACAAGTATGGCGATGGCGCCAACTACTATGGCAACCATGTGGACAGCGCCGTCATGCACTCCCGCGCCGACAGCTGCTGGGTGCGCAGCGACCTGTCGTGCACGCTGTTCCTCACGCCGCCCGACGACTACGACGGTGGCGAGCTGGTGATTGCCGAAGCCCTGGGCGAAAAGCGCATCAAGCTGCCTGCGGGCGACATGATCCTGTACCCCAGCAGCACCGTGCACCAGGTCGCGCCGGTCACGCGCGGGCATCGCGTGAGCAGCTTCTTCTGGGTGGAGAGCATGGTGCGCGGGCTGGAGCAGCGCCAGTTGCTGTTCGACATGGACATGGCCCTGCTCAAGCTGCGCCAGACCCATGGCGACACCGACCCGTCTGCCATCGCGCTGTCGGGCACGTACCACAACCTGCTGCGCATGTGGGCCGATGTGTGAACCGCAGGCCCCTACCCAACGGCTGCGACCGGGGGTATGAGACACTCCGCAAGAACTATTATTTTGATAGCACCCAGCGCATGATCCACTAGCGCTTGGTGCTATTTTTGTTTGTATGACCCAACTTCCTGCACGGCACACCATTCCCCCGGGCCTGGTCACCTTGGCCGACCACGAGCAGCACGCGCGCACGCTGCTGGACGACAACGCCTGGGCGTACTTCAGCGGTGGCGCGGCCGACGAGATCAGCCTGCGCGCCAACCGCAGCGCCTGGGACAACCTGCCGCTGTGGCCCCGCGTGCTGCGGCCGCTGGCGGGTGGGCACACCCGCGTGACCCTGCTGGGCCGCACGCTGGCGCACCCCATCCTGCTCGCACCCGTGGCCTTCCAGCGCCTGGCGCACCCCGACGGCGAACTGGCCATGGCCTATGCCGCAGCGGCGCTGGGCGCGGGCGTGCTGCTCAGCACCCAGGCCAGCGTGTCGCTGGAGAGCGTGGCCCAGGCCGTCCTGCCCGACCCGGTGCGCGGCCCGCTGTGGTTTCAGCTCTACCTGCAACCCGACCGTGGCTTCACCCAGGCACTGGTGCAGCGTGCCGAAGCGGCCGGCTACGAGGCCCTGGTGCTCACGGTGGATGCCCCCACCAGCGGCGTACGCGACCGGGAGCGGCACGCGGGCTTTCGGCTGCCGCCCGGCGTGGGCCCGGTCAACCTGGCAGGCCTGCAGACACTCGCCCCTTCCGCATTGAGCCCCGGCCAGAGTGCCTTGTTCGACGGCCTGCTCCACCATGCGCCCACGTGGGACGACATCGCGTGGCTGCAGTCCATCACCCGGCTGCCGGTGCTGCTCAAGGGCGTGCTGCACCCCGCCGACGCGCGCCAGGCCGTGTCGCTGGGCGCTGCGGGCCTCATCGTGTCCAACCACGGCGGGCGCACGCTGGACACGGCCCCCGCCACCGCCACCGCGCTGCCCCGCGTGGTGCAGGCCGTGCAGGGCAAGGTGCCGGTGCTGGTGGATGGAAGCATCCGGCGCGGCACCGATGTGCTCAAGGCCATGGCGCTCGGCGCCTCCGCCGTGCTGGTGGGCCGCCCCGCCGTGTGGGGCCTGGCCAATGGAGGGGCGGCGGGCGTGGCCCATGTGCTGCGCCTGCTACGCGACGAGCTGGAAGTCGCCATGGCGCTGACCGGCTGCGCCACGCTGGCAGAGGCCACGCCTGCGCTACTGGAGGGGCAGGACGGAGCCCCATCGGGCCCAGGCTAAAGCGGGGGTATCGGTAACCGCCAGAGGCAGGCATCACCTTCCCCCTTTCGGCAGGAATGATTTATTGCAAATGCGATAGATTCGTATTTATAATCTCAATCATCCTTTCAACAGCCAGCCACACTGCCTGCCGCCATGATCGTCTGTGTTTGCCGCCGGGTTTCGGACCGTGAGATTGCCCGCCATGCCCGTGCCGGCATGAGCTTCGATGAGATCCAGTTCGAGCTGGGCGTGGCCACCCAATGCGGATGCTGCGAAAGCTGCGCCCGCGACGTGGTGGCGCAGTGCAGTGTTTCGCACCCGGTAGCCGCCTTGCGCAACGACGCGGCGCCGCAGACGATCCAGCTTGCCAGCTCCATCCTGGAAAGCAAGTCATGGAACTCCTATCTACCCTCGCAGGCAGCCTGATCCTGGTCGCAGGTTCAGCCTGGTGGATCTTTCGCAAATAATCCGGGTTTACCCGGCAGCGTCGGCCCTGTACTCCGTTTCATCAAAAGGTTGACGAAATGAAATCGATGCATTTGTTCGCCAAGCGAGGCGCAAACCGCAGTGATAGCTGTAGCTATCGCGAGGATTTGCAACGCAGCATGGCGGACAAAGGCGCGATTTCATGTCAATGTTTTGGTGAAACGGAGTACTCGCCAGGGGCGGCGCTGCCCTTCCTTTCTTTTTATGTCTCACCCTGATCGTTTCGCCCCCCCTGGCGGTGTGAGCCGCAATGCCGTGATCGTCGGCTCCGTGGTGGCGCTGCATGTGGCGGGCATCTGGGCCCTGCAGTCCGGCCTGGTGCGCAAGGCGGCCGAGGTGATCGTGCCGGCCGAACTGCTCAGCGAATTCATCGCGCCGCCCGCCCCGCCCAAGGTCACCCCGCCGCCACCGGCACCACCGCCCCCTCCCAAGCCAGCGCCCAAGGCCGCGCCGCGCCCGGCACCGATGCCCGTCGCCATTGCCGACCCCATGCCGGCGCCCAATGCCCCCACGGGCATCACCACGCCGCAACCGCCCGCGCCGCCCATCGAGGCCCCCGTGGCGCCTCCGGCCCCCGCGCCTGCGCCACCGGCACCGCCTGCACCACCCAAGATCGAGCTGCCGTCCAGCGACGCGGCCTATCTCAACAACCCCAAGCCCAGCTACCCCGCCATCAGCAAACGCATGGGAGAGCAGGGCAAGGTGGTGCTGCGGGTGCTCATCGGCACCGATGGCGTGCCGCAAAAGGTCGAGGTCAACAAGTCCAGCGGCTTTGACCGGCTGGACCGCCAGGCCCAGGACGCCGTGATGCGCTGGCGCTTTGTGCCCGGCAAACGCAACGGCGTGCCCGAGGCCATGTGGAACCTCGTCCCCGTCAACTTTGTTCTCGAATAAACCAATCACCGCTCAGGGAGTTTTCATGGAATCGCAATTCGGCATCGCCAACGTCTGGATCCAGGGTGACTTTGTCACCCGCGCCGTCGCCATCCTGCTGCTGGCCATGTCGCTGGCCTCGTGGATCGTCATCCTCATCAAGGCGCTGGACATCATCAAGTTCAAGAAACACGCCCGCGCCGCCCAGGACTTCTGGCACAGCGAGGACTTTGCCGCGGGCCTGACCAAGCTGGGCGCCGACCCGACCAACCCCTTCCGCCACCTGGCGATGGAAGGCCGCGAAGCCACCGCCCACCACCGCAACACCAAGGCCCACCTGCACGACAGCCTGGATGTGAGCGACTGGGTGACCCGCTGCCTGCGCAACTGCATCGACGAGTTCACCGCCCGCCTGTCTTCGGGACTGGCCATCCTGGCGTCGGTGGGCTCCACCGCCCCGTTCATCGGCCTGTTTGGCACCGTGTGGGGCATCTACCATGCGCTGCTGGCCATCGGCACCTCGGGGCAGTCCACCATCGACAAGGTGGCCGGCCCCATCGGCGAGGCGCTGATCATGACCGCGCTGGGCCTGGCCGTGGCCATCCCGGCGGTGCTGGGCTACAACGCGCTGGTGCGCGGCAACAAGTCCATCCTGAATGGCCTGAACAGCTTTGCGCATGACCTGCACGCCTACTTTGTGACCGGCGCCCGCGTGAACGCTGGCGAGCCCGGCAAGGTGCTGCCCATGAAGAAAGGCGGCTAAGCCATGGCCTTTGGAACCCAAGACGACACCGATGACGTGATGAACGAGATCAACATGACGCCCCTGGTGGACGTCATGCTGGTGCTGCTCATCATCTTCATCATCACTGTGCCGGTGATGAAACACGCGGTGAACGTGGACCTGCCCCGCGCCACCAACCAGCCCGAGAACGTCAAGCCCGAGACCGTGCGCCTGTCGGTGTCGGCCGATGGCAAGTTCTTCTGGAACGAGTCCCAGGTGTCGGAAGAAGAACTCTTCCCCCGCCTGCAGGCCGAGGCCGCCAAGGAGCCCCAGCCGGACCTCCACATCCGTGGCGACAAGAACGTGCGCTACGAATTCGTGGCCCAGGCCATGGCCGCCGCGCAGCGTGCTGGCGTGCGCAAGATCGGGTTTGTGACCGACCCGCAGGGCCAGTAAAGGCACAGCAGAAGGAGCACTTCCAGCCCCCACGCGCCTCCGCCAGAGCGCCCATCATGATGATGGTGTGCAAGGTGTGTTGGGGGACTGCCGGAGATGCCAGGCAACCGGGGGATGCTCGCGCCCCACCCACCGCCGCCCCGGGCCCTGGGCCCACGGCGCATAGTCCGTTGCCCATGTCGCAGCCCTCCGCCATAGGGCTGAACAAAGAACAAAAAGAAACACAACGTTCGCTTGACTTGTAATTGCGAATCGTTATCATTAACAAAACGCACTGCAATGACCCAGGAAACCTCCATGCAAGCCTCCCTGACCTCCGCCACGCTCCGCCGCACTGTGCCAGCTGACTCCGCAGGCGCCCCGGCATCCGGCGAGGCGCCTTCGGCGGGCGCACCTTACGCCACTACCGCACTGGACAGCAGCGTGCTGCTGCAGGGCCACAAGACCGTTGCCATCAGCCACAACGGCTCGGTGTACCGCCTGCAGGCCACCAAGCTGGGCAAGCTCATCCTGACCAAATAGTTTCATCGTGGGGCGACTCCCGGGCTTGCAACAAGCTCGCAAGGGTCGTTTTTGCCAGCCAACGGGTT
>NZ_JADHVT010000073.1 GCF_016783915.1 Acidovorax sp. | reverse complement strand
CCACTCCTTCCCATCCCGAACAGGACAGTGAAACGACTTTGCGCCGATGATAGTGCGGGTTCCCGTGTGAAAGTAGGTCATCGTCAGGCTCTTACAGCCCAGAAAACCCCAGTCTACAAAGACTGGGGTTTTTTGCTTTCCAGGCGCACAAACATCATCCCTTCTCGCTGACCCTCCCGGGTATTGACCATGCAACTACAAGACATTCTGTATTCCCAAGGTTTTGGTACGCGTCGTGTTTGCGCAGGCCTTATTCAGCAGGGATGGGTCTCGGTGCGTGAGGCATCTTCGCCCAATGCCGAGTATGTGCTTTGCACGGAGGCAGCCGCCGATTTTGAGCCCGAAGGGCTCCAGCTACGTGTGCAGGGAGTGGATTGGCCGTTCCAGGCCAAAGCCTATGTGCTGCTTCACAAGCCCGTCGGCACGGAATGCTCTCAAAAGCCTTCCACGTACCCCAGTATTTACACGCTCCTGCCTCCGCCCTTGCGCCAGCGGCCCACCAAGAGTGCCGTACAAGGAGTGCAGGCGGTGGGGCGTCTTGATCAGGACACAACGGGTATGTTGCTACTCAGCGATGACGGGCAGTTTATTCATCGCTTGAGTTCGCCCAAGAAGCATGTGCCGAAGGTTTACCAAGTAACGACCAAACATCCCGTGGACGAGGTACAAGTGTCGAAATTGTTGGCGGGAGTTGTGCTGGACGATGACCCCAAGCCGGTGCGTGCTGCAAATTGCGCCATCGTGGATTCACATCGCTTGGATATGACGCTGACCGAGGGCAAATACCACCAGGTCAAGCGGATGATTGCAGCGGTTGGCAATAGGGTAGAGGGGCTGCACCGCTCTCGCATTGGGGGGATGGATTTGCCTGCAGATCTGGAGCCCGGGCAATGGCGATGGCTGGATGCCTCGGATCTGGCACTGTTGAATAGCAACGCTTGAGCGTCGCGTCCACAGTGTGTCCCTTGTCGTCTGGCGGGGAGCGCCCAGCCTAGGCGCCATGCCTCCAATCGAGGATGCCTCGGCTGTCTAGGCCGAGAGCGCTTTGCCCACGAGCAATGACCGTATCCTGTGGTGAGACTGTGCATTCTCTGCTCCGCAAATACCGGGATGACTTTGATCAAAGAGTGCACGATCACCTTGGTGTTACGTGTTGTCGCTCAGAACCACGGCAGGTGCGGCGCTACACTCCAAGGCTGTGTTGAAAGTGGTTTTGTGAAGATTCTCTCGATTGCACGCATTTGCGTTGTGGCCCTTGGCGGGTTGTGGTATTCCGTGGCCAGTGTGGCGGCGGGCGCACCGCCCCTTTTTGTTCTCAATTCGCTGGAGGCCAACGTCAGCGTCATCGACCCGGTGACCTGGACCGAGACCACCCGAATTCCCACGGGCAAAGAACCGCATCATCTGTATCTGACGCCCGATGAAAAGTCGATCATCGTGGCCAACGCGCTCGGTGACACGCTGACGTTTGTGGACCCCCGTACCGCCGAGGTGCAGCGTACCGTACGTGGGATTGTGGACCCCTACCATCTGCGATTCAGTCCCGACATGAAATGGTTCATCACGGCCGCCAACCGTCTGAATCACGTGGACTTTTACCGCTGGGACGGCAAGGACCTGACCTTGGTGCAGCGCGTGGCCACATCGCGCACCCCTAGCCATCTGTGGATCGACAGCCGCAGCACCACCGTCTATTCGACCATGCAGGACAGTGATGAACTCGTGGCCATCGAAATCGCCACCCAGACCATCAAGTGGCGCGTCAAAACAGGGCCCATGCCTGCCGATGTATATGGCAGCCCTGATGGCAAACACCTGTTTGTAGGGCTTACGGGTGGGGACAGCGTGGAGGTGTTCGATATCTCCGGGCGTGAAGCGATCAGCGTGAAGCGGATCAAGACAGGCAACGGTGCTCACGCCTTTCGTGCCGCTGGCGACGGGCGACACCTTTATGTGAGCAACCGCGTGGCCAACTCGATCAGCAAGATCGACATGAATACCCAGCAGGTCGTCGAGTCGTACCCTGTGCCGGGCGGGCCCGATTGCATGGATGTTTCGGCGGATGGCCGCTATATCTACGTCAGTTCGCGTTGGGCCCGGAAGCTGTCAGTGGTGGACACACAGGCAAAGAAGGTGGTGCGCCAGGTCAACGTGGGTAAATCGCCCCACGGCGTATGGACCCTGCAGCACGCGCCACGTTGAGCGCTGTACAGCCGGTCAGAGGTATGTTCCTCAGCGCTTTTCGTGCACCACGCAGCAGGCGTTGCAATGCTATTTTATTGATAGCTGTTTGGGCATGTTCCACTAGCGCTACCGCGCAAAATGACTGCAAAAAGCCCCTGTACCTGACCTTTGACACTGGCCACATGGAGGTGGCGCCTTTGGTGGCTGAGGTGCTCAAGCGCCAGCAGGTGCACGTGACCTTCTTTGCTGCCAACGAGCGCACGAAGGAAGGCGATGGAAGTCTGGGAGACCATTGGGCTCCATGGTGGCGTGCACGCGCTGCGGAGGGCCATGAGTTGGCCTCCCACACCTGGAACCACACCTACTGGCGTGCCGATGCTGGCAGCGCGCCGCATCCGGCGTTTCGGGTCCGTCCCTCAGCGGGACCGCGTGAGGGTCAAAGCTTCGTGATGTCGGCCGCTGAATACTGCGAAGAAATTACCCGTGCTGCGGATCGTTTGAAGGCCATTTCCAGCAAGACGCCTTTGCCCCTGTTCCGCGCGCCTGGCGGCAAGACCTCTGCACAATTGATTGCCAGCGCGAAGGCCTGCGGTTACGCGCATGTGGGTTGGTCGCCTGCCGGCTTCTTAGGGGATGAGTTGCCCAGTGAGACGGCCAGCAACACCGCGCTGCTGAACAAGGCGCTGCGTGATGTGCGCAGTGGCGACATCCTGCTGGCGCACCTGGGGATCTGGTCGCGCAAGGACGCCTGGGCGCCTGCTGTGCTGGAGCCTTTGATTGAAGGACTCAAGCAGCGAGGGTTTTGCTTTCGCACCTTGCGGGATCATCCTGACTATGCGGCCGCAGCGGCTCAGGTTCGCTAGATGGGCTGTGGGGTCAAGTTCAATTGCGCGCGCAGTGGCTGAGGACGCACGCGCCGCTTGTTTGCATGAATAACCAGGTGCCAGGGAGCGCGACACAATGGGATGGCTAGGCGGTGTATTTGACAGCGTACAGCAATGGCTTTTTGAGAGCGTGCTGCAGCCGCTGATGTTCACCACAGGGCTGGCCAGCCTGCTGGAGAACGGCTATGAGGCCTCCGGCTGGCTGCTGGTGGGATTGCTGCAGCTGGTGGTCATCGTGGCTGTGATTGGCCCCATGCAGCACTGGTGGCCGGTGGAGCAGGTCAATGACCGCGCCACCATCCGCACTGACATCCTCTACACCCTGATTCACCGGCTGGGCCTGTTCCGGCTGGCGCTGTTTTTCACGGTGGATCCGCTGGCGGATTCACTGTTTGGTGCCTTGCGTGTGGCGGGTGTCAGCACGTTCCAGCTCGACGGCCTCTGGCCGGGTGTGACGGACATCTCCTGGGTCAGTTTGCTGCTGTATCTGGTGGTGTTCGATTTTGTGGATTACTGGATCCACCGGGGGCAGCATCACTTCGAGTGGTGGTGGCGCCTGCATTCGCTGCACCATGCGCAGCGGCAGATGACGATGTGGAGCGACAACCGCAACCACCTGCTCGACGATCTCCTGCGCGACGTGATTCTGGTGACGGTGGCGCAGCTGATTGGTGTTGCTCCTGGGCAGTTCATTGCTATCGTGGCCATTACCCAGCTCAGCGAGAGCTTTCAGCACGCCAACGTGCGGCTGTGGTTTGGTCAGGTGGGTGAGCGGCTCTGGATCAGCCCCCGGTTTCACCGCCGGCACCATAGCATCGGTATTGGCCACGAGACGGTCAAGCCTTCGGCCGAGGCAACATCGGACCAACCGGCAACGCTACCGCGCGTGGTACTCGGCGGGCATAACTTTGGGGTGCTTCTGCCTTGGTGGGACATGCTGATGGGCACGGCTAACTTTGAAAAGCGCTTTGACCCCACGGGCGTGCGCGACCAGGTCGAGCCGGGCCCCGATGGCCGTGTGCGCGACTACGGCGCGGGGTTCTGGTCCCAGCAATGGCGGGGCGTACTGAGGTTGCTGGGCAAGGCCTGAGTGGCCTGGCGGGCGCTGCCTGTATGCTTGCCGCCATGGGATTACTGCTTGATTCTTTCTGGCGTGCCGCCGCCTATTGCCTGCGTCCGCGGGTGATTGCGCTGTCGCTCTTGCCTCTTTTCTTGATGGCCGTTTTGGCACTCGGCCTGGGTTATTTCTACTGGGACGCGGCGGTGCAGGGGATGCGCGCGTTGCTCGATGCGTCCTCGTTGCTGGCCAGCGTCTGGGGTTGGCTTCAGGGCTGGGGCCTGGGGGATGTGACTGCTGTCATGGCGCCGTTGATGGTGGTGCTGGCCGTGGCGCCTGTCCTGGTGGTGGTGTCGCTGCTGGCCGTAGCGGTGCTCATGACCCCCTCCCTGGTGGCCTTGGTGGCTGCGCGGCGTTTTCCGGATCTGGAGCGCAAGAAGGGCGGGTCCTTCATTGCGAGTGTGGCTTGGTCGGTAGGGTCCACGGTGCTGGCGCTGGTGGCGCTGGTGGTGTCTGTTCCGCTGTGGCTGGTGCCGCCGCTGGTGCTCATCCTGCCACCACTGATCTGGGGTTGGCTGACCTACCGGGTGATGGTGTTCGACGCCCTGGCGGACCATGCCAGCAAGGAAGAGCGCCTAGAGATATTCCGCCGCCATCGCAGCAGCCTGCTGGGCATTGGCATCGTCACGGGCTACCTGGGGGCTGCGCCCAGCATTGTGTGGGCCTCGGGCGTGGTGTTTGCTGCCGCGTTTTTTGTGCTGGTGCCGCTGGCGATCTGGATCTACACCCTGGTATTCGCTTTTTCCTCGCTGTGGTTCACGCACTATGGACTGGCTGCCCTGCAGCGCTTGCGGGCCGAGCGGGCCATGATGGCGCCGATGACCGGGCCCGCCCCATTGGCCGAAGCGACCCTGCGTCCCACAGACGCGCCAGCTCTGAACACGGCGGCCCCCCCAGCGCCCGCGCTGCCGCCCCCTGCAAATCCGCACCCTGGAGACAATGCACCATGACCCCCACCTTTGGCCTCATCATCGTGGGCGACGAGATCCTTTCGGGCAAACGGGCCGACAAGCACATGCCCAAGGTGATCGAGCTGTTGTCGGCGCGTGGCCTCTCGCTGGCCTACGCCGACTATGTGGGTGACAGCCCGGACCGCATCACCGCCACGCTGCAGCGCGCATTTGCATCGTCCGATGTGGTGTTCTCGTGTGGAGGCATTGGCGCGACGCCTGACGACCACACGCGGCAATGCGCTGCACGCGCCCTGGGACGCGACCTGGCCTTGCATCCAGAGGCTGAGGCCCTGATCCGCGAACGCATGCAGGATGTGGCGCGCGAGCAGGGCGTGCCTTATGAGCCCGACCGGTCCGACAACGTACATCGCCTCAACATGGGCATGTTTCCAGTGGGTGCGCGCATCATTCCCAATCCCTACAACAAGATCCCCGGTTTCCGTTGCGACGGGGCTGGGGGCGGTGCAGTGCACTTCGTTCCGGGCTTTCCTGTCATGGCGTGGCCCATGATCGAGTGGGTGCTGGAGCAGTACTACGCAGCCCATTTCAACCGAGCACCGCAGACTGAGCAGTCGGTGGTGGTTTATGGCGCGATGGAGGCAGCATTGACGCCCCTCATGGAGCAGATTGAAAAATCGCACCCTGATGTGCGGGTGTTCAGTTTGCCCAGCGTAGATCATCCACAATACGGGCGGCATATCGAACTGGGTGTCAAAGGGCCCGCGTCCTCGGTGCCTGCTGCATGGCAGGCTTTGAAAACAGGATTGCACGAATTTGGTGCAAATTGCGGCCCTGAATTGGTGCGCAACCTGTGAGACTCAGATTTGGTAGATGGGTTGCACTGTATTGGTGCAATTTGGCGCACGCCATGCCGACGTGTCCCGGGTAGCGCTCCTTCATAGTGCGGTACTGCACTCGGCTGGCACGCAAACTGCTTTTATTTCGGCAAACTCTTTTTTCAACAAGCGCTTTATCCAGGAGAACCTGATGGCCAAGACCGTTGCAGACGTGATGAAGATGGTGAAGGAGAACGAAGTCAAGTTCGTTGACTTCCGTTTCACCGATACCCGTGGCAAACAACAGCACACCACGGTGCCCGTCTCTCACTTCGACGAAGACAAGTTCACTTCGGGCCATGCCTTTGATGGTTCGTCGATCGCCGGTTGGAAGGGCATTGAAGCCTCCGACATGCAGCTGATCCCCGACCCCAGCACGGCCAACATCGATCCGTTCTTTGAAGAAACGACGCTGATCCTGACCTGCGACGTGATCGAGCCCACCGACGGCAAGGCCTACGACCGCGACCCCCGCTCCATCGCCAAGCGCGCTGAAGCCTACCTGAAGGCATCTGGCCTGGGCGACACGGCCTACTTCGGTCCCGAGCCAGAATTCTTCATCTTCGACGGCGTGCGCTGGAGCACCGAGCCCAACCACACGTTCTACGAAATCGAAGAGTACGAAGCCCCCTGGAACACGGGCGCCAAGCTCGAAGGTGGCAACCGTGGCCACCGTCCCACCGTCAAGGGCGGCTACTTCCCAGTGCCTCCTGTTGACAGCACGCAAGACATGCGCGCCGAGATGTCCCTGATCCTCGAGTCCCTGGGCATTCCGGTCGAAGTGTTCCACCACGAAGTGGCGGGTGCTGGTCAGAACGAAATCGGCACCCGTTTCAGCACGCTGGTTGAGCGCGCTGACTGGACCATCCTGCAAAAGTACGTGATCCACAACGTGGCCAACGCCTATGGCAAGACCGCCACGTTCATGCCCAAGCCTTACCACGGCGACAACGGCTCCGGCATGCACGTGCACCAGTCCGTCTGGAAGGACGGCAAGAATCTGTTTGCTGGCGACGGCTATGCCGGTCTGTCGGACTTCGCGCTGTACTACATCGGCGGCATCATCAAGCACGCACGTGCCCTGAACGCCATCACCAACCCCGGTACCAACAGCTACAAGCGCCTGGTGCCCCACTTTGAGGCCCCGGTGAAGCTGGCCTACTCTGCCAAGAACCGTTCTGCTTCGATCCGTATTCCTTACGTGGCCAACCCCAAGGGCCGTCGCGTGGAAGCTCGCTTCCCCGATCCACTGATGAACCCCTACCTGGGCTTCGCTGCCCTGCTGATGGCTGGTCTGGACGGCGTGGAGAACAAGATCCATCCCGGCGAAGCCGCCACGAAGGACCTGTACCACCTGCCTCCAGAAGAAGACAAGCTGGTGCCCACTGTGTGCCACAGCCTGGACCAGGCCCTGGAACACCTGGACAAGGACCGTGCGTTCCTGACCAAGGGTGGCGTGTTTACCGACAGCATGATCGACGCCTACATCGATCTGAAGATGAATGAAGTGACCCGCTTCCGCATGGCCGTGCACCCTGTCGAGTACGACATGTATTACTCCCTGTAATCGTCTGCCTGCAGACCATTGCTCAAAAAAGGCGGCGCAAGCCGCCTTTTTTCATGGGCGGGCGGAGGCGCTACAGGCGCCGAACGCGTGCGGCGGAACCAAGACGCCAGGTGTTGCATCCGTATACACAGCCCTTCAAGGGTCTGCCCTTGTTGGATTGGAGATGTAGGGTGATTGGGGGATACTCCCCTGTCCCCTGCATGTCAGTGCGAGGAAACCGAATGAATAAAACGCTCATCACCCTGCTCCTCATCGCCGCCACCGTTCCCGCAGTCCAGGCGCAAGACCGCATCTACCGTTGCGGCAACGAATACACCAACAATGCCCAGCAAGCCAAGGAGCGCGGCTGCAAGCTGGTAGAGGGGGGCAACGTTACCGTGGTGCAGGGCACCCGCCCAGCGTCTGCCGCAGCGCCTGCTACCAGTGGCGGTGGCGCCGCTGCCACATCTTCCGCTACATCGCCCGCCACGGCGCCCCGCGTGAGCAACAACGAGCAAAAGTCCCGCGACTCGGACGCACGCGCCATCCTGGAGTCCGAGTTGCGCAAGGCGGAAACGCGCCATGCCGAACTGCTCAAGGAATACAACAACGGCGCCCCCGAGCGCAACGCACTCGATCTGCGCAACCCCCAGCGCTACACCGAACGCACGGCCGAACTCAAGGCCAGTGTGGCCCGCAGCGAGAGTGACATTGCGGGTATCAAGCGCGAGATCGCCCGCCTGCCGGCCCCTGCTGCGCCCACCAACTGACAGCGGTGATTGCGTGTGAGTGCCCCTTCTTCCTCCGACCTTCCCGGCACTGACACCGGGCGTTTTCATTCCCTGGACCTGATGTCCACCCTGGTGGCGGTGCTGCGCGCTGACGATGGCGCGGTGCAGTTTGCCAATGCCGCCCTGGAGAACACGCTGGGCCTCTCGCGCCGCACCCTGGAGGGGGCGGACTTCTCCACCTTTTTTACCGACCCGGCACTGCTGCAGACCGCCCTGGCGGGCGCACGGGGCAAGGACTTTGCCGCGCTGCGCTACGAAGCCAGCCTGAAGCGCCTGCACCAGGACCCTGTGCCCGTGCATGTCAACGTGGCCGATGCCGAACAGGTGGGCGAAATATTGGTGGAGCTGTGGCCGTTGGAGCAGCAGGCCCGCCAAGACCGCGAAGAGCGCCTGCGCGACCAGGCGCAGGCCAACAAGGAGCTGATCCGCAACCTGGCCCACGAGATCAAGAATCCGCTGGGCGGCATCCGTGGTGCCGCGCAACTGCTGGAGATGGAGCTCGACAACCGGGAGCTCACCGAATACACCCAGGTGATCATTCACGAGGCCGACCGTCTGCAAAGCCTGGTGGACCGGCTACTCGCGCCCCATCGCCACCCGCACCTGGTGGGCGATGTGAACATCCACGAAGTGTGCGAGCGTGTGCGCTCGCTGGTGCTGGTCGAATACCCGCAGGGCCTCAAGGTTCAGCGCGACTACGACACCTCCATTCCCGAGTTTCGGGGGGACCGCGCGCAGCTCATTCAGGCGGTGCTGAACATCGTGCAGAACGCGGCCCAGGCGCTGTCAGAGCGCATTGCCAAGGGCGACGCCGTGATCACGCTGCGCACGCGTGTGGCCCGCCAGGTCACGTTCGGCCGGCAGCGCTACCGGCTGGCACTGGAATTGCATGTCATCGACAACGGACCGGGCGTACCCGATGCCATCAAGGAGCGGATTTTTTATCCGCTGGTGTCGGGTCGGGACGGCGGATCAGGGCTGGGGCTGACGTTGGCGCAAACCTTCGTGCAGCGTCACCACGGGTTGATCGAATGCGACAGCGTACCGGGTCGCACCGACTTCCGCATCCTGATCCCGCTGCCCTGAAGCGCACGATGGTCCCTGACACGCAACCACAGGGAAGGTAAGAAAAACATATGAAGCCGATCTGGATAGTAGATGACGACCCCTCGATCCGCTTCGTCCTGGAAAAGGCGCTGGCCCGCGAGAACCTGCCCACGCGTAGTTTCACGCACCCGCGCGAAGTGCTGGACGCACTGGCCGATGTCACCGCAGGCGACCCCGCGCGCCAGGGCCCCCAGGTTCTGGTGAGCGACATCCGCATGCCCGGAGGATCGGGCCTGCAACTGCTCGAGAAGGTGCGCGAGCTGCAGCCCGGCCTGCCCGTCATCATCATGACGGCGTACTCCGACCTCGACAGCGCGGTGTCGGCCTTTCAGCGCGGAGCGTTTGAATACCTGCCCAAGCCGTTTGACCTGCCCAAGGCGGTGGAGCTGATCCGCCGCGCGGTGGAAGAAAGCCAGCGGGAGGAAGTCACCGAAGAGCGCCAGACCGCGACCCCCGAAATGCTGGGCCAGGCGCCCGCCATGCAGGACGTGTTCCGCGCCATCGGGCGGCTGTCGCAAAGCCAGGTCACGGTGCTCATCACCGGCGAATCGGGCTCGGGCAAGGAGCTGGTGGCCCGCGCGCTGCACAAGCACTCGCCGGTGGCAGACGGCCCCTTTGTGGCCATCAACACTGCCGCCATTCCCAAGGACCTGCTGGAGAGCGAACTCTTCGGCCATGAGCGCGGCGCCTTCACCGGCGCCCAGACCCAGCGGCGCGGCCGCTTCGAGCAGGCCGAGGGCGGTACGCTGTTCCTCGATGAAATCGGCGACATGCCGTTTGATTTGCAGACGCGCCTGCTGCGCGTGTTGTCCGACGGCCAGTTCTACCGCGTCGGCGGCCACGCAGCCGTCAAGGCCCATGTGCGCGTGATTGCGGCCACCCACCAGAACCTGGAGCAGCGCGTCAAGGAAGGCGGCTTTCGCGAGGACTTGTTCCACCGCCTCAACGTGATCCGCCTGCGCCTGCCCGCGCTGCGCGAGCGGCATGAAGACGTGCCCATGCTCACGCGCCATTTTCTGCAGCAAAGCGCACGGCAGCTGGGCGTCGAGCCCAAGCGCATTGCCGATTCGGCGCTGGCGCGGCTGGAGCAGTTTGCCTTCCCGGGCAATGTGCGCCAGCTGGAGAACATCTGCCACTGGCTCACAGTGATGGCGCCCGCGCAGGTGATCTCGCTGCAAGACCTGCCGCCCGAGGTGCTGGAAGCACCCGTGTACCAGCCGCCCATGCGCGCACCGGTGAGTGCGGAGCCTACTGCGGCCACGGTGACATCGATGCCGGTGGCGCCGCTGGCCCCCGTTGCACCGCTGGCCCCGGTGGTTCAGATGCCTGCAGCACCGCTGCCCCCGTCTGAAATGGTGGGGGGGCTGCACCCCGCAGTGCCAGTGTCTGCGCCTGTGCTTGCAGCCGTGCCGTCCTGGTCGGCCGACGCCGCTGCAGCCCCCGTTGCCTCAGCCCATAGCTGGGAACAGGCACTGGAAACCGAAGCGCAAAAACTGCTCGCCGGGGGCCAGCCCGAGGTGTGGGACGCTCTCACGCGCCGCTTTGAATCGCGCCTGATCCGCACCGCGCTGCTTGCTACCCACGGGCGCCGCATGGAGGCCGCGCAGCGCCTGGGCATTGGGCGTAACACCATCACCCGCAAGATCCAGGAGCTGGGGCTGGACGCGCCGGATGAAGCATGAAAATGGCTGCATGCGCCTGTTGAATATGCGCTGGAAGCTATTGAATATGTAGCAAGCCAAGGCCACCCCTGCGCTGCAGGCGGTGGCCTGAAATACAGCCTTGATGTGCGCCCATCCCATCGCCTCGCGGCGGGCTATGTCCTACATGCAGGCCCTCCCTGGACCGACCCGGCACTCCGGAGGTGGCTTCAACAATGAAGTCACTGTCAACCAACCGGAGATGTTTCTATGTCGGATTTCAACGATGCCAACCGTGACCCATTGACCAACGAGCCGGGCGCACACCCCATCGGAACGGGCGTGGGGGCAGCCCTCGGAGGCGCTGCTGCCGGGGCTGCTGCGGGTGCCTTTGGCGGCCCTGTGGGCGCTGCCATCGGTGGCGTGGCGGGCGCAGTCGCTGGGGGCCTGGCGGGCAAAGCCGCCGCCGAGGCCGTGAACCCCACCGAAGAAGACGCCTACTGGCGCGAGGCCTACCACCGCGAACCCTACTACGTGGGGGGGCGCACCTATGACCAATACCGCCCGGCCTACGAGTTGGGCTGGTCGTCGGTGGGCCGCTACGAGGGCGAGTTTGATGCCATCGAGCCGCGGCTCGCCGATGACTGGCGTGCACGCCACGGCAGTGACGGCCTGGCCTGGACCGACGTGCGGCCCGCCACCCGTGCTGCTTGGGAGCGAGCAGCCAACCGCCGTGTACCAGCCGAAGACCGCACGCTGGACGTGATCGATAACGAAGACGTCGTCGATGTACTCAACGACCTGCTGGAGTCTGCGCGCGACGGCGAATACGGTTTCCATGCCTGTGCCGAGCACGCAGAGGCGGGCCAGCTCAAGGGCATATTTCAGCGCCACTCGCGCGAGTGTGCCGCTGCCGCCGTAGAGTTGGAGCACGAAATCCGCCGCTTGAATGGCGACCCCGCGCAGGGCGGCACCGTGGCTGGCGCGCTGCACAGGGGCTGGGTGTCGGTGAAGACCGCGTTGTCCACGCAGGACGACAAGGCCGTGCTGGAAGAGTGCGAACGTGGCGAAGACGCCGCCGTGGCACGCTACCGCAAGGCACTGAAGGCGACGCTGCCAGCCGACATCCGCATGCTGGTGGAGCGCCAGGCGCAAGGCGCCCAGCGCAACCATGACGAAGTGCGTGCGCTGCGCAACGGCTTTTCGACCCAGCGATAAGCGCTGAAGGACGCACGTCTGGAGCGCATGTGGCCCACGGGGCTGATGCGCTCGGACGGCGTCGCCAGAAGCAAAAACAAAGGCTGCCAGAGGTTTCCTCTGACAGCCTTTGCTTTTTTGCCGATACCGGGTGACCACTGCGTCCGTTGCGACTGCTGCGTCTGTGCCGCTCGGGGGTATCAGGCCACCATGGTGACCACCACCGGGGCGTGGTCGCTGGGCTGCGGGTTCTTGCGCGGAGCGCGGTCCACCACGCAGGCCGTCACCGTGGGCTTGAGCGCTTCGCTCACCAGGATGTGGTCGATGCGCAGGCCCCGGTTTTTCTGAAAGCCCAGCATGCGGTAGTCCCACCACGAGTAGCTTTTTTCGGGCTGCTCGAACATGCGGAAGGCGTCTGTCAGCCCCAGCGTCAGCAGCGCCTGGAAGTGGTTGCGCTCTTCGGTGGTGTGGTGGATGGTCTCGCGCAGGCCCTCGGGGTCGTACGAGTCGCGGTCTTCGGGGGCCACGTTGAAGTCGCCCACCAGCACCAGGCGGGGGTGGGCGGACATTTCGGCGCGCACCATGTCCTGCAGCGCCTGCAGCCAGCGCATCTTGTAGGCAAACTTTTCCGAGCCCGGCTCCTGGCCGTTGACGAAATAGCCATTGAGCAGGCGCAGCGGGCCCTCAGGTGTGTCCAGCGTGGCCGCGATGACGCGGGCCTGCTCGTCGCCAAAGCCTGGGATGTTGCGCACCACATCGCGCAGCGGGTGGCGGCTCAGGATGGCCACGCCGTTGTAGGTTTTCTGGCCGAAGGCGACGGCCTCGTAGCCCGCCTCTTTCAGCGCGTCGTGCGGAAACTTGTCGTCGGTGAGCTTGAGCTCCTGCAGGCACAGGGCATCGACCGGGTTGGTCGCCAGCCAGGCCAGTACCTGGGGCAGGCGCACCGACAGGGAGTTCACGTTCCAGGTGGCAATTTGCATTGGTTAAAAAATCTCTTTTAGATCAATGGGTTGTCGGCTTACTGGTGCCGATTTTTGGGCTAGCTACCCACCTGGCTACCCAAATTTTGTGCCCTGGGACAGCCGTGGGCAAAAGGCCTAACCGCCATTGTCGCCGCACCGAGACTCCAGGTAGTCATGGATGCTTTTCGCGGTGATTCGGCTGGCACGCTTGCCGACTTTCACCAGCGTCAAATGCTTGTCCTTGACCAGCCGGTAGATGGTTGCGCGTGAGACATCGAGCTTTGCGGCGGCGTGGTTGATTTGATAGGCGAGGGGGTGCTGTGCAGTGTTCATGTTGTTCTGGCTCCTGGCAATTCGCCGGTTGCGGGTAAGGCGAAGTACGCGGCGCCCGCATCGGTGGGGCGGTGGTCGATCCCTTGGAGCAGGCCCTTGCGGTGCAGGGCCTGCAGGGTGCGGTGGTCATTGGTGGGCGTCTGCCCCACCGTTGCGCGCCACAGCGCGTTGCGCTGGGCGGGCGAGAGTAAGGGGCGTTGGGTCATGCGCTGTCGAGCTTCGCGCGCATTTCGTCTTGGAACGCAGTACGCCAGTCAGCGGGCAGCCGGCCGCTTTTCACCAAATAGGCCAGTACCTCCTTGTCGTCATAGACGCGGTAAGGGGTGCCCCACTGGATGGCTGCCTGGTTGGTGATTTTGCGCAGCGACAGCGGGTATTTCTTGCGCCAGCCGATGGCAACGCGGGCCCTCTTGGGCCAAGTGAACGGCGTACCGCTGCCCCGGCTGGTGGTCCCCGACAGGGAAATGTCAAACCACCGCTGACCGTCCCAGTAGCGCACGGTTCGGATCTTGGACGTGTTGATGCGTGTCACGTACACGTCGGGCTTGTGCGGGGCGGTGGCGAGCCAGGTGTAGTCGGTCTTGCTCATACTGTAGTTCTCCCGTTCAGTTCGGCCAGGATGGCCCTGGCAATGGCTATGGCTTCGGCTCGCTGTCGCGACCAAGCCTCGTCTTTCCATGAATGACTCCGGTCTGTGTGCGGCGAGGATCTCTCCAGCGCTGCAAGCAGAATGCGGATCTGGTTTGCATGCTCGGGGCATCCATGAGGGTTTGCGCCCGGTGGGGTCCACCCGGCCGCAATCAGCTGGTCGCGCACGATCTGGTCTTGCAGGTTGGCCACTTGGCGGGAGACCTGGCCGTATATGTCGGTGTCATGGCCGATCAGGTCTTGGCCCAGCACTGGCGTGACCGTGACCATTGGTTTTTGGAACACGGGTTCCTTTCTCCCGGCGCAGCCAGGTGAAATGCGGGGGCATCCCCGCTGCTTGATAGGTGGCCCACAGCTCCGTGCCCGTGGGGCAGCGCTGCAGGTTGTTGGGGTTTCCGCCGGCGGCGCGGCAGGTGGGGCAGCTGGCGTGGTGTGCCTGGTAGGCCTTGTCTGCGGCGTTCCAGTCGGGGGAATTGGTCATGCAGTGCAGCGCGGCGCATGCACAATGGGGATGCTTCGGCCAATGCTGGGCCGTGCCAACTCGGGGTTGTTGCGCATCCAGTCCTGAACGAACCACAGCTGCCCGCAGCCGCCGCCAATGTCGTCCTGACCGGCTGGGTCGAAGCACCGCGTGCTGTACCCGTAGGCGTTCAACTTCTCCATGAAGTCCGTCGCCAACTGGCGCTGTCGGATGTTCGCCGCTGCCACCGATTCGTCGCGTTCGCACACCACGCTGATGGTTGCTTGCCACACGGCGGGGTTGAACAGGCCATAAATGCGCTGTGCGTCTTCTGGTGCGGTGTTGCGCTCATGTGCGCAGTAATTGAAGAAGGGCTGTCGGCCCGTGGCTTCAAACCAAAGCTCGCCTTCAGTGGCGATCTGTTCCAGGTTCAACTTTGCCTTGAACGGGATCAGCGCATTGCGGGCCTCGTCGGTGCTTTCGTGTACGCTGAACTGCAGGCCAACGGTTGGCACCTCGACTGACAGAGCGCGCACCCGTTCGTAGTCCACATCGGGCGCCGAAGTGCTGATAAGCAAGGCGAAGCGCGGGTAGAGCGCATGCAGCTTGCGGATGGCGTGCGACAGGCCGCCGAAGTTCAGCAGCGGCTCGCCCATACTCATGAACATGATCTGGCAGCGCTGCACGGCTTCGGGGTTGATGCCGCGATCTGCGAACAGGTGCTGCACCTGGGCCACGATCTCGTCGCTGGTCAAGCTGCGCACGAAAGCATCGCCAGCGCCACAGAACCTGCAGCCCACAGGGCAACCGCTCTGCGTGCTGCAGCAGATCACCGTGCGATCCTCATATGTTGGGTATTTGTAAAGGACGGCTTCCGCAACAGCGTTGCCAAAATCGAACACGTACTTGCTCACGTTTGCATCGCTGGAATCAATTCGTTTGACTTGCATATTGGTTCTCCAAAAAGAAAACCCCGCATGAGCGGGGCTGTTGATGGGGTGGGGGTGCCTGTCAGGCAGTGGGCGGCGGTGGCGCGAGGCGGGCGCGGCCTGCGGTGATGGCTGACAGCAGACGATCGAACTCTGCTGTCCATAGTGCTAATTCCCCACCCATGTTGAGCGCCTTAACGCCCTCCATCGCCTCCACCAGTTGCAGAATCAGCGCGTCGTCCTGCTTGCGCAGTGCGGTCAACTCATCAACACGTCGCGCCTCTGCTGCTGCGGCCATTTCCATGTGCGACAGGTCGCAGTCGGCGCATTTGCCAAGCTGGCGACCGTGCGGGCAGTCTCGTTCACTCAGCGCCATGCTGGCCTCCTTTGATGCGACGGCGCGCAGGCCGAAGCACATGACCGCCGTAAATGTTGCCCGAGAAAATTCCGTTCGGGTCGATGGCCCATGTCGTGGTGTCGTCCGATAGAAACTCATCAGCCGCCTCGATGCGGTCCACGCCAGATTGCAGCAGCCGGTACATCGGCACCGCCCCGGCCTGCGCCTGGGTGGGTGGGGTGCGGGTGTTCCACAGAACAGATGCCGCCTCAAAATCTCCGGCGGAGGGGCCTGCAACGCCGCATCCCATGCAAATCACTGCGTAGTACCCAGTGGGCTCCGGCTGATTCCCGCAAAACGGGCACCGCAGCAGTGCTGTCGGCTCAGTCATGGTTTGGTCCTTGCTTGCGGCCTTTGTATTCAACAATGCCCATGCGGTACGCCAGTGCCAGCAAACAACTATGCACCCACCAGCCGAACGTTGTCCCAAGTGAAAAATAGATTATTAGTAGGTATTCAAGCGTCATGTCGCACCTCCTTGCTTGCGGGCTGCGTCGCGGCACGCTTCGTCAGCGGTATCGCCTTGGCCCTGCGCCAGCACATTGCGGTCCGGGTTGACCACAGGCGGCATGCACAGGGGTTTGTCGGTGATCCATGCCATCCAGCCGGTCGCGCGGTGGTAGCACAGCTCGAAGTAGGCCGACTCGTTCTGGTCAAGGATCGCGGCATGCTCTGCAATCAGCGCTCGGATCGGGTCCGCATCCTCCAGCACGCTGTCTGCCGCCTGGGCGGGTGGGGTGGGCGCGGCGGCGAGCATGGCGTTATACCGATCCGCCATCATCGCCCTTGGTCCGTGGCGCATGTCCTGTGGGTACATGCGGCCTTCACAGGCTCGTCGTGCGGCGTCCAGCATCTCGTTGGTGGGATCAATTGGCACCCACTGCCATCCCGGCCCCGCTGGTGCCGTCACGCTGTCTGCCGGGGCACGGGCTGCGCGGAGCAGGGCGTCGGCTGCGTCGTACACGTACTGTTTCAGGTCGGTCTGGCCTTCCTTCACCGTGAATCCGTGCGCCATGAATATTTCACGGATGCGGGCGCGGTCCAGCACTGGCGCTGGCTGGCTGTCTGCCTGGGGCGTGGGGATGGCAAAGTCCACCTCGTCGCGCCAAACCAGCAGCCCATCCGCATCGGCGTGAGTTTCCTTCCCTATTAGGTCATTCCACTGCTGTACGGCAGGCTGGGGCGCTGCGGCAATCATCGCACGATAGATGGCCGCACGATCTGCGCCCTCTTGCCCTGGCATGTATGACAGGTCGATGTGATGGGCGGCCTGCACCATCTGGTCGGTCGGCTCCACAGGCACTAGCCGCAACCCAAATACCGCAGCCGATGGGGCGGGTTGCTGGGGCGCTTCCATGGCCGACTGGAACTGGTCCCAAGCCTTATCAACTGCTGCGCGCGCCAGCAACTCGCTGGAGTTCCCCTACAAGTGCCGCTACATCCACCGCAACGAGATTTGGTGGGACATGAAGTCCATTGAGCCCGACCTGTCGGACGCTCGCTGGCTCTACCGCCGCCGCTGGATCAGCCGCACACGGGCTGCGCGCATGTTCCCCAACCACGCCATCCTCATCATGAACGGCGCGGACAAGTGGATCGCGGAGTACAGCATCCAGGAGCTGGAGGGCGGCCAGTCCACCGGCCTGCAAGCTGCCGCCGAGGCACACCGGGCATGGACCACGGTGGAGGACGCCTACTACAACGAGGAAAACAAGACCGTCTGCATCACGGAGCTGTGGTACCGGCGCTGGGTGACGACCGTAATGCTCAAGATGAAGGATGGGCGTGCGGTGAAGTACGACCCGGCCAACCAGCTGCACCAAGCAGCGCTGTCGCTGGGCCGTGGCAAGCTGGTGGAGGAACTGCTGCCCGTGGTGCGCCGCAGCTATTGGATGGGACCGCATTGCCTGTTCGATGGCCCGAGCCCATACCCGCATCCGCACTTCCCCTATGTGCGCGTGGTGGCCGCCCAGGAAGACCTGACCGGGATTCCCTTCGGGCTGGTGCGCGACATGCTTTTCCCGCAGGACAACCTCAACAGCACGATCTCCAAGCTGCGCTGGGGCATGTCGGCGGTGGAGACGATTCGCACCAAGGGCGCCGTGGCCATGCCGGATGCGCAGTTCCGGCAGATGGCTTCCCGCGTGGATGCGGACTTTGTGCTGGACGCCGACCACATGGCGCAACAGGGGGCGAAGTTCGAGCGCAAGCGCGACTTCCAGCTCAACGCGCAGCACTTCCAGCTCATGCAGGACTCGCGCGCGGCAGCCAACGGCGTGTCGGGTGTGTCCCCATCGTTCAAGGGCCAGGAGGGCACGGCCACCAGCGGCGTGCAGGAGCAGACCCAAGTGGAGCAGTCCCAGGTATCGCTGGCCGACCTGATGGACAACTTCAAGGATGCCCGCGCCCTGGTGGGCGAAATGCTGCTGGCCCTCATCATCGAGGACATCGGCAAGGAGGAAACCGTGGTGGTGATCGAGGGCGACGTGCTCAACCCGCCACGCACGGTGGTGCTGAACAGCCCCGAGGTGGACCCGCACACCGGCATCGTGCTGCTGTCGAACGATGTGCAGCGCACGCGCCTCAAGGTGGCCTTGGAGGATGTGCCCAGCTCCAGCAGCTTCCGCGCCCAGCAGCTCAACGCGCTGTCGGAGTCGGTCAAGGCCGCTACACCGGAGATCCAGCAGGTGGTGATGCCGTTCATGATCGACCTCATGGACCTGCCCCGCAAGAAGGAGGTTGTGAAGGCCATCCGCGAGGCCCAGGGCCAGGCCGATCCCGAGGCCATCCGCGCCCAGGTCAAGCAGGAGCTGATGCACGACCTCAAGGAGCGCGAGGTGGCCGTGAAGGAGGCCGAAAGCGAGGCGCGCATTAAGCAGCTGATGGCCCAAGCGGTGCAAACCGGCGTGCAAGCTGCGTTCTCTGCTATGCAAGCAGGAGCGCAGGTAGCCATGAACCCCGCCATTGCACCTGTTGCTGACGAGGTGATGAAGGGCGCGGGCTACCAGCGGCCGAACCCTGGTGGCGATGACCCGAACTTTCCCACCGCTGGCGGTCTGCCAGTGGCGCCAGGTCCGGTACCGACCGGCGGCGCGGGTGGCGCGGCTGCAGAGCCAGGCGTGGCCGAGGTGCAGCAGAACACCAGCCCGGAATTCCCGCCCGTGCCACAAAAGGCAGGGCAGGGCATGCAGGGCATCGAGACACCCGCTGTGGCCGACAACCTGCCAGCATGACGCAACCGGCATAGGGCGCAGCGATCCGGCGCCGTGGCTTGACCATGAGGCCCTGCCCGCAACGGTCAGGGTTTCGCCGCAGCCACGGCACCATCACAGGAGTACCTGCCATGTCCCGCACTTCCCGTCTCTTCGCCATCGCCGCCATTGCCTGCGCTGCTGCCGCTGGCGCCTTCGCTTCGGCCGCCGTTGCCTCGCGCGACTATGTGGTGGCCGCAGTGCATCGCGCCTGGGACTTCGTGCTCCATGGCTTCCGCGTGAGTGTGGAGGTGCAGCGGATCAGCCCCAGCCAGGACAAGCCGCGCGTGCGGCTGGTGGCGGCCAAGGCCTTCATCATGCGCATGGCCAAACGCGAGCGCCCCCACGTCACCCCGCTGTGGCGCATGTGCCCGTCCACATAGGCCCAGCACATCCCGCTGACCAGAAAGCCGCCCCCCCGAGGCGGCTTTTTTGTGCCCGCCCAGCATAGGGCAGAGGGTTTTCGCCACACCCGTGAATACTCGTTTTCAAGCCCCCCGCTGTGAAGCGCCGGGCGAAACCGCACCGCTGTGAAGCGGCGCATATCCCGCAGCAGGAGAGCGGAAAGCCGGGGCGATGGCCCTGGCCAACCCTCGACCGCATGCCCAGTCAGGCCCAGCCGGATAGCTGGGATGGAGCACGCAGCAAATGGCACTCACACCTGCCGAACTTCTCGAAAAGGCCCTCAACGGCGAGTCGTTGGATGACGACCACGCTGACGAAGCTACGAAGACCACAACCACCCCGGAAGAGCCCACGGACAACAACACCGACGACGCAGCGGATGCTGCCAAGGCCGGTGCAGATGAACAGGGCGTCCCTCACTCGCTGTCGGAGATCGCGGGAGAGCAGCACCAGGACATCGCACAGCAGGTGATGGCTTCGGCTGGCACCGACCCCAACGCGCTCATCGAGCGCATGCAAGACATGTCGCCCGAGCAGATCGAGCGCGTGATGAACGCCATTTAGTTTTTGAAACCGGGCCGCTCGTGAGAGCCGCCCATCCGTCCCATTGAAGGAGGTCACTATGACCATGAACAGCCACGTACCGGCCGGTTCCGATAAGGCGATGTTTGTTCAGGCTGCGGGCATGTTTGCCCTGGCTGAAAACCGCGCCTCTCGTCTGGGCCAAATGTCCGGCCCCCTGCCCAAGGGCGAGGGGAAGGTAGCGGAAATGATCCGCAAGCAGTCCAGCTCCGATTTCCCCATCGTGAAGTGCATGGACTTGTCGCGCGGCACCGGCGACGAGGTGGAATTCCACTTTGTGCAGCCGACCAAGATGCGTCCCACCATGGGCTCGCGCATGGTCGAGGGCAAGGGTAAGGGCCTGGCATACGACAAGGCCCGCATCCGCGTGGATCAGGCGCGTATCCCCGTCAAGCTGGGCGACACCATGACGAACATCCGTTCGGCCGTGGACTTCACTCGCTTGGCACGCCCTGTGGCCCAGTCGCACGCCAATGCGTACATCGACCAGTCGATCCTGACCCACCTGGGCGGTGCTCGCGGTTTCCACGACAACATCGAGTGGCGCGTCCCCACCGAGGACGATCCCGAGTTTGCCGAAATGCTGGTGAACCCGGTGAAGGCCCCCACCAAGAACCGTCACTACCTGGCTGACGGTACCAACGGTGTGAAGGCTTTCAGCGTGAACACCGGCGATGTTGCTCTGGCAACCACGGACGACCTGAACATGAGCGTGGTGGACGCCGTTCGCACGCTCATCGAGTCGCTGCCCCTGCCTCCCCCCGCCGTGAAGATTCCCGGCGACATGGCCGCCGAGGACGAGCCGCTGCGCGCACTGCTGCTGT
>NZ_JADHVT010000072.1 GCF_016783915.1 Acidovorax sp. | reverse complement strand
GCAGTCCCAGCAGGACCAAGCCCATGACGATGCCGATCAGTCCGGCCATGATGGTCAAGGAGCGAAGGTCAAGCTGAAACATGGAATGTCTGGTTCTTTCGGGGAGTGCTGTGAAAGTGGGCGCGGTGTTGCAAAAGAATGCGAAGGCGTGACCACGGAGGTGGACGCCTGGCGCGGTGGGGCAGTGGATGCACCGGTCTGGTGCGATTTTAGGTGGGGATGTGCTCGGACTATGTCCGGTTTTGTATGGTGTTCAGCGGTTTAGACGGACTCTATCGGCTCGGCTGCAGGCCACTGGGTGATGCGCAGGCACTGCGCCTGTAGGCCAAAATGAGTGGTTGCGCAGCTTGCGTCTGCGACCCGAAGGAACCCTGCATGTCCCAAGAATTTCCAACCGATAACCCGGGCATCCGCCTGACCCAGTACAGCCACGGCGCAGGCTGCGGCTGCAAGATCAGCCCCAAGGTGCTGGACGTGATCCTGGCTGGCAGTGGGGCCCAGCACCTGGACCCGAGGCTCTGGGTGGGCAACACTTCGCGGGACGATGCTGCGGTGTATGCCCTGGATGGGGAGCGCGGGGTGGTGTCCACCACCGATTTCTTCATGCCGATCGTGGATGACCCCTATGACTTCGGGCGCATTGCAGCCACCAATGCGATCAGCGACATCTACGCCATGGGCGCCGATCCGCTGATGGCGATTGCCATCCTGGGGTGGCCGGTCAATGTGCTGCCGCCAGAGGTGGCCCGTGAGGTGGTGCGCGGCGGGCGCGCGGCGTGTGATGCGGCGGGCATTCCGCTGGCGGGTGGGCACTCCATCGATGCGCCGGAGCCCATCTTCGGACTGGCGGTGACAGGCATCGTAGAAAAGCGCCACCTCAAGCGCAACGACACGGCCACGGCGGGTTGCCGTCTGTATCTGACCAAGCCGCTCGGGATCGGTATCCTGACCACGGCAGAGAAAAAGGCCAAGCTGCGCCCCCAGGACGTGGGTGTGGCGCGGGACCTGATGTGCACGCTCAACCAGCCAGGGAGCCGGTTTGGCCGACTGGCGGGTGTGACGGCGATGACGGATGTCACCGGCTTTGGTCTTTTGGGGCACCTGGTTGAGATGGCGGAAGGCAGCGGCTTGAGCGCCGTGATTGACTATGCGTCCGTGCCCCGCCTGGATGGGGTGGACTATTACATGGACCAGGGCTGTGTGCCCGGCGGCACGCTGCGCAACTTTGACAGCTATGGCGCAAAAATTGCGCCCCTCACCGACGTGCAGAAGCACCTGCTGTGCGACCCTCAGACCAGCGGGGGGCTATTGGTGGCCGTGAGCCCGGAGGGGGAACCTGAGTTTCTGCAGGTGGCCACGGAACTGGGCCTGGCGCTGCAGCCCATTGGTCAGCTCACCCCGCGACAGGCGTTTGCCGTCGAGTTGCGCTGATGCCAACTAACCTGACGGACTACCGGCACATCTTCCTGAACGATGTGCCCATGATGGATGTGCGCGCCCCGGTGGAGTTTGGTCAGGGCGCCTTTCCTGGGGTCGCCAACCTCCCCTTGATGGACGATGGCGAGCGCCAGCAGGTGGGCACCTGCTACAAGCACAAGGGCCAGGAGGCCGCGATTGAACTGGGGCATCAGCTGGTATCGGGCAGCACTAAGCGCCAGCGTATTGAGGCCTGGGCGCAGTTTGCGCGGGCGCACCCGCAGGGCGTGCTGTATTGCTTTCGTGGAGGGCTGCGCTCGCAGATCGTGCAGCAATGGTTGCTGAACGAAGCGGGCATGGACTACCCCCGGGTGGTGGGTGGCTACAAGGCCATGCGTGGGTTCCTCATCGGCACCACGCAGGCTGCGGCGGCGCAATGTGGGTTTGTGGTGCTCAGTGGCCTGACGGGCACTGGCAAGACCGAGGTGATTGCGCAGCTGGCCAACGGCCTCGACCTGGAAGGGCATGCCAACCACCGAGGTTCTAGTTTTGGCCAGCGTGTCAGCGGCCAGCCCACGCAGATCGATTTTGAGAACCGGTTGGCCATCGATGTGCTCAAGAAACGTGCTCGGGGCCACGAAACCTTGGTGCTGGAGGACGAAGGGCGCCATGTGGGCAGTTGCTCTGTGCCCCTGGAGCTGCGGCAGCGGCTGGAGCAGGTACCCATCGTCTGTCTGGAGGATTCTTTCGACGCCCGTGTTGAGCGCATCTTGCGAGACTATGTGCAGCAGCAGTGCGCGGATTTTGTGGCGGTCCATGGCGAGGCGGCGGGTGCCGGCCTGTTTGCAATGCGGTTGCTCGACAGCCTTGAAAAACTTGCCAAGCGCCTCGGGGGCGACCGCTACCAGACGCTGCGCACATTGATGCAGGCAGCACTTGCGCAGCAACGGAGTCAGGGCGACTTGTCGTTGCACCGGGGCTGGATTGCGGCACTCATGCGTGACTACTACGACCCGATGTATGCCTACCAGCGGCAAAGCCGGGCTGACCGCATCGTTTTCCAGGGCGACCACCGGGCGGTGCTCGACTTTCTGCAGTCGCAGTCGGCCCCTCGCTGCTAGCTATGGCGCGTTGTCGTCATCGTCCGACGGCGCATTCAGCCGCTGCGGCAGCACCAGCCGGAACTCGGCCCCGCGCCCTACGTCGCTGTCCACCTCCAATGCTCCGCCGTGGCGTAGCACCACGGTCTGCACCAGTGCCAGGCCCAGGCCAACCCCTGCGATGGTGGGGTGGCTGTGGTCGTGCAGCCGCTGGTACGGGGTGAACAGGCGGCCTTGCTGCTCGGGCGCAATGCCGGGGCCATGGTCCCGCACCGACACCACCCATTGCGTGCCGCGCGCCACGATGGCGCATTGCACCGCTCCGCCATCGGGGCTGAACTTGATGGCGTTGTGGATCACATTGGTCAGCGCACGGGACAGCAGGGAGCGGTCGCCCAGGCATGGCGCGGTGTCCGGGGCAGCCACCGTACGCAGGTCCACGTTGCGGTCGCGGGCCAGGGTCCAGAGATCGTCGGTGGTTTCGGAGAGCAGGGCGGCCAGGTCCAGTGGCGCCATCCGGTATTCCTGCGTCTGCGCGCTGGCCAGTTGCACAAAACTCTCGGCCATGCCCAGCGAGGCCTGCGCGTAACGCTCAATGCGCTCCAGCAACTCCTGGTCCGACAGGCGGCCGGGATAGGCGCGCTGCATCTCCAGCAGCGTCAGGATGGATGCGTTGGGCGCGCGGATGTCGTGCGAGATGAAGTGCATGGCCTGGTCGCGTTGCTGCAGCGCACGGCGCATCTCGGTCAGGTCCACCAGGGTCAGCAGCCAGCCTGCGTTGGCCAGGTCGGTGAAAGGCTTGCTCTGCACCAGCAGACTGCGGCCCTGGGCGTCGGTGCCCTCTGCCTGCCCGGGCAGGGCGGCGCTGCGCAGGCTGGCCTGGGTGATGATCGGCTGCTCTGTGCCCACCTGCACCAGGTCGGCCAGCAGGTCCACCACGGACAGGCCCTGCAGGGAGGGCTGGGTGGGCCCGCCCAGGTGCTGGCGGGCTGCCTGGTTGGCCAGCAGGATTTCGCCCTCGGGGGCGCAGACAATGGTGGGCGATGGCAGCTGCTGCAGGCTTTCGCTCACGAAGTGGTGCAGGTCGCGCAGCTGGCGTGAAGCGCGTTCCACGGCATTGATGCGGCGCTCCAGAAAGTCAGCAGAGTCTCCAGGCCGTCTGCGCAATCGCATGGGCAAACCCTGGCGCTGCAGGTTCTCCATCTCCAGCCGCAAGAAGTGCGCGGCCGCGCTCAGTCGCCGCCAGCTCCACAACGGGTAGGCCAGTGTCAGGCCCAGCAAGGCGGCGGCCGGGGCGAACTGCAGGCCCGCCCACCAGGGCAAGGCCATGCTCAGAAGCAACGTGGCCACGGCCAGCCCGGCGCTGGTCAGCAACGCGGCCAGGGGGCCGATGAGCAGCAAGGCCAGCAGCGCGCAGGCCACCGGCACCAGGTTGAAGGCCATGTTCAGTGCCTGCGGTGCGCGCACGATGTGTTCGCCGGCCAGGCGGGCATCCAGCACATGGGCAACCACCTCCACGCCCGGCATCAGGCGCGACTGCTGGCTGACGGGCGTGGCAAACATGTCGCCCAGGCCCGAGGCCGCAGCGCCCACCAGCACATACTTGCCCTCCAGTGCTCCGGCGGGCACCTGGCCACGCAGCACATCGATGTACGAGTAGGTGGTGAAAGGCGACGGCCCGGCCGCATATGCGATGAGTGTGGGGTCGGTGCGCTGCCAGGGGCTGGTGTCAGCCTCGCTGACGGGCGAGGGTGCACAGGTGGTGGCGGGCTGCCGGTCTGCCACGCACTGCAGCGCGCTGCTGAAGTGGTGCCAGGGCGCTGCTGCCGGGCCTTCAAGCAGGTACAGGCTGCGCACCACGCCATCGCTGTCGGGTGCTACATGCACATGTCCCAGGCCGGCTGCAGCGCCCGCAAAGGCTGGCCAGGGCATGTCGGTCTGGTTGTTGACAGGTCCATAGCCGCGTCGCAGCACGGGCAGCACCACACGCGCGCTGCGCCGGATGGCATCGGTCAGCAGCAGGTCGTCTTCGGGGTAGTCCAGGTCGGCTTCGTTGAACAACACGTCCATGCCAATGGCGCGTGGGTTATGGGCGGTCAGCCGTGCGATCAACTCGGCATGCAATGCCCGGCGCCAGGGCCAGCGGCCGATGTCGGCAATGCTGGCATCGTCGATGGCAACGATCACGATGTCGGGGTGCGCGGGCCGTGAGACCAGGCGCATGCCCGCGTCCTGCACCAGGTGGTTGACGCGGCCCAGGCTGTCGGCGGTGCTGAGCCAGGCCACCAGCGCCATGAGAGCACAGGCCAGCAGCGCCCATTCCAGGCGTCGGCGTCGGCGGCGCAGGTGGGCAATGGTCAGCATGACAGGGGTGGGCTGCGAAGCGTCTGCTCAGCGCGTGCCAGGGCTGCCGCGCCTGCCGTTGTGATGGACAGGGCTGCGCTGGATGGGCTCCATGCCCCGCTCAAGGACGCCCCACGGGCGTGCCGCTGCTGGTGGACACCGGCAAACCTGCGCCGGTGCGGATGCCTGTGCCCACGCGGATCTTGCGCGGTGGAGAGAAATCGCTCTCGAGCCCGCTGGCATCCAGCACCTTGATGCGTACCAGGTACTCCCCTGCGGGCAAGTTGCTGGCCGTCCAGATGGGGGCGTCGAGCACGGTGTCCTCTCCAACTTTGGCAAAGTCCAGATCGGTGGCCTCGGTACGTTGCAGCCGGAAGCGCTGGCTGGCCTGGGCGGGCCAGTGCAGGCGCACGGTAGGGTCGCCGTCCTCGGCCTGCAGCGCCTGCAGTGACAGAGCGGTGGGCCGGTCGGCCACGGTGAAAGGTTGTGGCGGCGCAAACGGCCCCTGGTCTGCCTGTCCATCGGGCAGCGCCAGCAGGCTGGCAATGCGCCAGAAGTAGCTGCCTGCAGGCAAAGCGCCCAGGGGCAGTCGGCATTCGGCCAGGCGCTGTTCATCGCGCAATGGCTGGGTGAACTGGGCGTCGGCCGACACCTGCACGCGGTACCAGCGTACGCCGGGGACTTCCGTGCAGCGCAGCTCGGCCGCGCCGCTGGGCACAACCGCACCGGGCGCAGGATGCTGGTACAGCGGCGCCACCGGGCGGGTCTTGACGATGAATGGTTGCACGGCGGGCAGGCCCGCAATGCCTGCATCGTCCAGCGCCCGCACGGCCAGGTAATAGCGGCCGTCGTCCAGTGCCTTCCAGCGCAGGCGGCCGTCGGAGAAGCTGCCATGGCGCAGCACCTGTGTGAATTCCGGGTCCTGCGCCACCTGTGCCACATACCGGGTGGCGCCAGAGGCCATTGGCAGGTCGATGGCAAGCAGGCCCGCATCGCCCAGTGTGGCGGGCATGCCGGAGGTATCGGGGGCGGGCAGCAAAGGGCGGGGGGCGCCCACCGTGCCATCAGTGGCCACCGCCAGGCCCTGCCCCGGAGCGAGCAGCGCAGTCGGCGCCTTCAGTGCGGCGCCTGGCTCGCTGTCGGTGTCGCGCCGCGATTGCACCGCGACCGAGCCGTGTTCTACCGACGCCGTGGTCTGACCCGACTCGGCCAGGGCCACGCTGAACTGGGTGCCCCGCACGCTGGTCACCGCCAGCGGTGTGCGGATCTCCATGCGGCGCAGGGGCTCGGTACTGGGCGGCACGGTCGATTCCACACCGCCCTTGTGCATCTCCAACACCGACTGCACACTGCCTGCGCGCCCCCGCCGCCGCAACTGGCGCAGCTGAAGCTCGGACTGCGCCTGCACCCGCACCACGGTGCCGTCGGCCAGTTGCACTGCCACGAATGATTCTGGACCCACCTTCAGCTCCGTGCCTTCTTCCAGCTTGCTGCCGGTGGCAATCGGGGCGGCCGTGCCGCCCCGTGCCTGCGCCGTGACCTCGCCCTGCACAAACTGCACGGTGGCCGATTCGCTGGGCTGCAGCCGCACGGGGATGAAGATCAACGAGCCTGGTTGCAGACGCTTGGGGTCGGCCACCTTATTGCGGGCCTGCAGCAACGGCCACTGGCGCGGGTTGGCCAGGTAGCTGCGGGCAAGCCCTTCCAAGGTGTCACCTTCCTTCACGGAGTGGGCAATTTCATCGCCTTGCCGGGGTGTTGAAGGGGCAGCGACCGGCTGCGCTGAGACGGCCGTGGTTGCTGCCAGGCACAACAAGGCTGCAGCACTGGAGGGCATGCGAAACGGCAGGGGGGTGATCAAGTCATGTCTCCTTCATGGGGCACGGAACGGGCAGGCTTGCTAGTGGCAGAACCCGCCAGATTCTGTCGCGGCCCTTCAGCTTTTTTGCTGGGCTTCGACGGCTTCAAAACGGTAGCCCACGCCATATACCGCCGTCACGATGAAACCGTTGGCGGGGCGCAGATCGAGCAGGGTGCGCAGGCGCGAGATGTGGGTGTCCAGCGAGCGCGACATCACATCGGCCACCTGGCCCCAGACGACTTCCTTGAGGTGGTCGCGCGACAGCAGCCGACCCATGTTCTGGAACAGGAACAGGGCGAGGTCGTATTCGCGGTTCTTCAGCTCCACCGCCACCCCGTCCATTTCGATGGACCGGGTCTCCGGCAGGAAGCGGTAGCGGCCGAAATCCATCACGCCGCCGGTGTTTTCAGGGTAGGCGCGGCGCAGCAGGGCGGCCACGCGGGCATTGAGTTCGCCGATGCGCACGGGTTTGACCATGAAGTCGTCAGCCCCACTGCCCAGGCCTTCAACGATGTCGCGCTCTTCCTGACGGTGGGTCACGAACAGGATGGGCACGCGGGCAGCCACGTTCTGGCGTACCCAGCGCACCACCTCGGGTCCGGTGGTGTCAGGCAGGTGCCAGTCCACGATCAGCAGATCAAAGGTTTCGCGGCGCAGCGTGCGCATCAGCTCCGCACCGGTCAGGTGGGTGTGGCACACATGGCCCATCGCCTCCGCGGCCTGCTTGATCAGATCCAGCTGAAGCGCATCGTCGTCCAAAGCGGCTATGCGCATGGTTCTCCCCATCCAAAATCGAACTGCGGATTATTGGCGATAACTACCACGGCGCGGGGTCGCGCAGCGCGGGTTGAGAGGGGTTTTGACATTTATTAACCCTTCTGTGCGCAGCTGTCAGTGCGCGGGTGACGCCGCCGCGATCTCGCGCACCAGCCGTATGCCGACCAGCGTGTAACGGGTCTGTGGACTGTTCCAGTTGCGATAGCCGCAGCGTGCATAAAACGACCAGGTGTGCCACGAGCCACCCCGGCGCACGCGCACGCTGCCCTCTGCCGGTCCGGTCGGATCGGTGCGTGGGGACTGGGCGTAGTAGGTGTCGCCGTGCCAGTCGCTCACCCATTCCCAGGCGTTGCCCAGCATGTCTTGCAGCCCGAACGCGTTGGGGGCGTAGCGGCCTACCGGCGCGGTAAAGGCGTGTCCGTCGTTGCTCGCCAGTGCATGCTGGCGCCAGCCTGGCCACAGTGGCGCTGCTGCCTGGTCAAAGGTGTTGGCCGTGGTGGCCAGCTCCTGGGGGTCATCGCCGTGAGGGTACAAGCTGCGGCTGCCTGCGCGGCAGGCGTATTCCCATTCGGCCTCGGTGGGCAGGCGGTATGGGTGACCCTCGGTGCGGCTGAGCCATTGAGCCAGCGCCTGGGCATCGTTCCAGGTGACGTTGACCACGGGATGGTCCGGGCCCTGCGCAAAGCCGGGGTTGCGCCACGAATAGCGTGGGTCCCTGCCCTCGAAGGCATCGCCGCGCCGCGTGGTGGTGGGGTCGTAGGAGGGGTTGTAGCCATAGCCGCCTGTGCCATCAGCCTCGGATTCGGGCTGGTAGCCAGACGCTTCGACAAAACGCTGGAACTGCCCCACCGTGACCTCATGCTGGCCCAGGTAGAACGCGCGGGTGATGTGTACCTCATGGGCAGGGGACTCGTCCGCCAGGTCGGTGAAGCGCTTGCGCTCCAGCAGCGGAAAGGTTTTCTCCAGCGTCTCGACGGGCGGCACACCGCCCATCCAGAAGGTTCCCGCAGGCACACGGACAAAGGCCATGCCCAGGCTGTTGACCCAGGGTGATGCAGTCGTCGCAGTGCCTTTCGAAGGTAGCTGGTGCTGGCAACCCGCCAGCAGCACCGCCAGTACCAGGAGGCCCCGACAACCCACAGAATCTTGGGGCGCGGGGTGGGTGCGTGGCCTCAAGGCTTGTCCTGCAGCTCGCTCACGCACTCGAACACCAGGCGCGAGCCGTCGTTGCGCAGCAGCTTGGGGTGCAGTGCCATGCGCTGGCATTCGCGGGTGGCAGCAGCATAGGCCTGGGAGGTATCAGGCCCATACACCGGCACGCTGAAGGTGCGGTCGCGGCCCGAGGCCATGGGGCCTGAAGGTCCATAGGGGTTGGTGGCATTGCAACCGGCCAACAAAGCCAACACAGACAGCGAGGTGCATAGCAGTTTCATGGAGTTCTCTCGAGCAGATCAGGGGGCCAGTTTACGCACATGCATGGGGGCTGTGCACCGACAGGGTGCACCACTATGGCGTTTGCGTGGGGCAGGGGGATGCGTATATCCCCCCACTGTGCACGCAAGGGAGTTGCCACTACAGTGGCTGGAGCATGCGCGGCCGCATGCAGCGGTGGAGGAGCGGGATGGCAAGCACGCAGGCACCGGTCACTCAAGACGCCTGGCAGGCCTGGACGTTGCGGGTGTTGCTCGCGCTGGGCTTGCTGGCGCTGCTGCATGCCCTGCCGGTGTGGACGTCGTTGTTGCGACTGGAGCATGACCTGCTGGCCAGCCTGACCGCCGCGCCGCCCCCCGATGTGGGCGTACTGGTGGTGGGGCTGGACGAACCCAGCCTGGTGGCGCTGAACCTCACCCCACCCCTGCCGCGCCGGCTGCATGCGCAATTGGTGCAGGCGCTGTCTGCCGCAGGCGCTGCAGCGCTGGGCATCGACATGCTGTTTTCCGCACCCCAGTCGCCCGCCGACGATGCTGCGCTGGCGGGAGCCCTGCAAGGGCGGATGCCAGTAGTACTTGCAGGGGCCGAGGTGGCGGTGAACAGCTCCCAGGTAGCGCAATACCGGCAGGCCGTGCCTTCGGTGTTTCCGTCGACCCGCCAGGGCAGTGTGGCGGTGCAGCCCGACGACGATGGTGTGCTGCGCCTGGCGCCCGCACAGGACGACGCCCTGTGGCAGGTGCTGGCGCGCAGCGCCGGGCGCACCTTTCAGCCCCCGCCGCCGGGTGCACTGCTGCGCTACTACGCCCCCGAGGTTCCACTGCCCTATGCCCACTACACCCAGGCACTGGAGGCAGGCAGGGCGCTGCCGCCCACTGCCGTCCAGGGGCGCCTGGTGCTGCTGGGGCAAAACACGCCGGTGGATGGGGTCGATCAGTTCGCCACGCCCCTGCGTGCTTTGGGCACTGGCACGCAGTCCGGTGTACTGGTGCACGCCACAGCCCTGGTCAACGGGTTGACGGGCGACTGGGTGGTGCCCGCCCGCCCGTCCGGTCCCTTGCTGCAGGGTGTGCTGGCCGTGGGTTGCGTGGCCGCTTTGACCCGGCGCTGGCGCGGCGGGCGGGCGCTGGTGCTCAGTGCAGCGCTTGCGCTGCTGGCAGTGTTGGGCGGGCTGTGGGCGTACGTGGCAGGGGTGTGGTGGACGGCGCTGCCCACGCTGGCCGGCCTGGCACTGCACCTGAACGTGGGCGCGGCCGACAGCTACTGGCGCGAGCATCGCCGCCGCGAACAACTGCGGGCCGACTTTGCCCGCTACGTGCCTGCGGCTGTGGTCGATGCCCTGGTGGCTGATGGCGCCCAGCCTCACCTGCAGGGCGAGCGCAGGGTGCTGACGCTGCTGTTTTCAGACCTGGCAGGCTTTACTGCCGCCAGCGAGCATTTGCCGCCCGAGGCCGTGGCCCAGGCGCTGAATGCCTACTTCTCGCGCATGACCCACACGGTGCACCAGCACGGCGGCACGCTGGACAAGTTCATCGGCGATGCCGTCATGGCGTTCTGGAACGCGCCGGTGCCCGATGCCCTGCATGCCGACCGCGCTCTGGCGTGTGCGCTGGCCATGCAGGCCGACATGGTGGACCTGCGGGCCCAGTGGCAGGGCACACCCTTCGCGCAGGTGCACCTGCGCATTGGCCTGCACACCGGCGAGGCCGCTGTGGGCCACCTCGGATCGCATGAGCGGTTTACCTACACCGCCGTGGGCGATGCGGTGAACACGGCTGCGCGGCTGGAGGGGGCCAACAAGGCCTTTGGTACAGGCATTCTGCTGTCGGGCGCCACACACGATGCGCTGCAGGTGGGCAAAGCCCTGGACGTCCCGTTGATGTGGCTGGACACCGTGGTGCTTGCCGGGCGCAGCACCAGTGTGGACGTGTACACGCCGTGTGACGAACCCACGCTGGCATCCATCAGCCACACGCTGCACGGCCACTTGCAGGCAGCGCGCTGGGCGCAGGCACTACAGTGCTGTGCCGATCTATGCGCCCAGGCGTGCGCGCAGGCACCACAGTGGCGGGAGCAGGCTCTGCGTCTGCAGGCCCGGGTGCAGGCACAGGCAGACAGTGCCCAGACGGGCGGCCCTGCGACCCATGCCGTACCCGGATTTACCGCGCAGGTGCTGGACAAAACCTGAGCACAAGAGACTTTGAACAGGCTCTACGGCGTACGACTCCCCCAAAGAGGCCCACCATGCCCACCCCCCAGCTTTCGTCCCCATCGCGCCTGGCGTGGCTTACGCCTGTAAGTGTGGCCTTGTCGGCGTGGAGCGCTACCGGCGCCAGCGCGCAATGTGCCGGTGTGCCCCTGGCGCCTGAGGCGGTGGCGGCGCAGATCGTGGCGCTCAGCGGTCAAGGTGAAACCCGAGCACCTGGAACCGGGCCCTGGGGGCCTGCCACCCTGGCCCAGCAACTCGGCGCCGGGGCAGACATACGCACACTGGCGTTGTCATCCGCCGCATTGCTGCTGGTAGACCGCACGCAGATCCGCATGTCGGCCAATGCGCAATTGAGGCTGTGCGACGCCCAGCCAGCGCGCACCCTGCTGGAACTGGCCGCGGGCCGGCTGTGGGCACGCACCAAGAAGGCCCCGGCCAATCTGCAACTGCAAACGCCTGCAGCGCTGGCCGTGGTGCGGGGTACCGACTGGGACGTGGAGGTGGACGGAGCGGGGCGGACCACGCTCACCGTGCTGTCCGGCGCTGTGGAGTTGCGCAACGACCTGGGTAGCGTGCAACTGGGGCCCGCCGAGCAGGGCGTGGCCGAGCCGGGCCAGGCGCCGGTCAAGCGACTGCTGGTCAACCCCCGCGAGCGGGTGCAGTGGGTGGCCGCCTACCCAGGCGGCCTGGCGCGGTGGGCCGAGTTCCAGCCTGTGCATATTGCACCCGCCTTGGCTGCGGTGCGCACCGCGTTGCAAGCCGGGCAGTGGGCGCAGGCGCGTGCGCTGTTGCTGACGCTGTCTGCGCCGGATGACGGCGTGGCGGTGGTGGAGCTTGCCTTGGCAGACCTGGAGGTGCTGGACGGCCAGCCCGACGCTGCGCAGCTGCGCCTGGCCCTGGCCTGGCAGCGCACGCGAGACCCTCGCACCGCTGCGGGCCGCGCCGACCTGCTGATGGCGCTGGACCGCCAGCCAGAAGCGCGCACCTGGCTGGACACCACGCGGGCCGCGTCTCCCGGCTTTGCGCCATTGCTGCAGGCCGACGCCGACTGGCACCGGCTGCAAGGGCAGGGTGATGCCGCCCTGGCCTTATACCAGCAGGCGTTGACCCACGCGGAGGGCGATGCACAGCGGGCTGCCGCCCTGGCAGGGCTGGGCCGCGCATTGCAAGAGCGTGGAGACCTGCGCGCGGCCCGTAGTGCGCTGGCCCAGGCCGTGGCCCTGGCGCCAGACCACGCGGCCTATCGGGGCGAAGCCGCCACGGCGGCCATCGAAGCCCTGCGCTTGGCCGATGCGCGCATCGATCTCGACGCCGCCCTGGCCCGGTCGGGCGACGACTACGTGGCCCTGGCTGCTGCCGGACTGTTGGCCCTGCGGCAGGGCGATGCCGAGACCGCCCGCACCGCGCTGCTCAAGGCCCTGGTGATCGAGCCGCGATACGCCCGCGCACAGGTGTGGCTGGCGGTGGCCGAATACACGCTGGGCGAGCGCGCCGCAGCGCTGGACGCGCTGGACCGTGCACGCGTGGCCGACGCGCGTGACCCGCTGCCCTGGCAGGTGGAGGCCATGCTGCGCAACGACAGCGGTGAACCCGTGGCGGCCATGGCCGCAGCGCGCGAGGCACTCACGCGGCTGCCCTACCTGAAGTCGCTCAACCCGCTGGCCTCGGACAGCCAGGGCTCGGCCAACCTGGGCAAGGCACTGGGCGACTTTGGCATGGAGCACTGGGCGCGGGCCTACGCCAGTGCGTCGTACTACCCGCTGTGGGCAGGCAGCCACTTCTTTCTGGCCGACCGGTACGAGAGTGACTTCAGCCGCCGCTCCGAGCTGTTTCAGGGTTACCTCACCGACCCCACCGTGTTTGGCGCCAGCGACAAGCGCGCGCCGCTCCTGCTGTCTGCAGGCAGTGAATGGTCGATGGGCGCAAGTGCTGAACGCAACCCGCTGCGCCACAACGCCACGGCCGATGTGGGCTACCGCGGGTTTGCCGCCAGCAGCGTGCCCGTGGCCTGGCTGGTGCGGGCCAACGACGTGCAGATGTGGCCCCGCGAAGGCCCCGCCCCCACGCAGTACCGTCTGTCGTCGCCCGCAGCGGATCTAGCGCTGGGTGTGCGGCCCAACGAGAGCCTGTCGCTGTTTGCGCTGCATGGCGATACCACCTTGCGCTACCGCTTTCCGCAGGGCCTGGACTTTGGCAACGGCATCGCCTTCACCGGCGGCGCCGAGACGCGTACGCGCCGCACCGACCTGGGCGCCGCGTGGCGATGGTCGGCCGACAGCCAGACCTGGTTCAAGGTGCACAGCGGGCGCCAGACCTCCGGCCTGGTGCTGGACGATGCGCGCTGGGGCCCCCAGGACTACCGCTATGCCAGTGACGAGCAGGGCCTGTTCCTGCGCCACACCGTGTTGTGGGGCGCGCACCGCCTGAGCGTGGGCTGGGAGGGCGTGGACCGGGATACCGTCAGCGCGATCTCTGACCCCGGCATCACCACGCCGCGCACCAACACCGAGCGCTACCACATGCCCTGGGTGGCGGGCGAATGGCGCAGCGGTGCGTGGACCTGGATGGCCGAGGCGTACTGGCCCCGGTTCACCACCCGCCAGCGCGACCGTTATGCCGACACGGCGACGGGACAAGACCTGCTGCCCGCGCAGGACGACGGCGCGGCGCACCACCACCGGCTGCTGCCGCGCCTGGGCGCCAGCCTGCGCCTGGGCCCAGGCCGGGCCCTGCACTGGGCCTGGCAGGAGAGCGTGCGAGCGCCCGGCACGCACACCCTGTCTCCCGTCGCCACGGGCGCCATTGCCGTGGACAACCAGTACCTGCTGGCGGGCAGCTACGCCCGCAAGCACGCGGTGCAACTGGATTGGGAGGCCAGCGCCACCACCTTCTGGGGAGCCAGTCTGTCGGGGCAGCGCATCAGCAACCTGGTGGCTGCCAACGGTCGCCTGTTTGCGCAAAACACGGGGGCCTTGTTTGACAACGTGGCCACCATCGCCCCCGTGGTGCTCAATGCCCAGACCACGCTCAACACCTATGAGGAAACGCCCGTCTTCGGGCAGGGGCAGCTGGCGCAGGCCACGGTTTCCGTCAACCATTTGCTGGGTCCGCGCTGGAGCGTGCTGGGCAGCTACATCCACACCACATCGCGCAACACCGGGGCGGGTCTGGAGGGGCGTTGGCTGCCCGGCCTTGCCCGCCACGTGGTGCTGGGCCAGACCACATGGCGCCATGAGGCGCGCAGCTTTTCGTTGCTGCGCCTGACATGGCGTGGCATGCGCTACCGTGACGAGGCCAACACCGTGCAACGCGCCCCGGGCTGGAGCCTGGCCCTGGCCCATGGATGGGAGTCGCAGGACCGGCGCTGGAGCTTTACCGGCACGGTGCAGACCGGGCTGCGCACCGGGGAGCGGCCCACGCTGTGGGCCCTGGTGCGGTACCGGGACTGAAGGGGCGCCGGGTGTGCGGAGGGGCCCTTATCGGGTGACGGAAAGGTGTTTGAAGCTTTTTTGACCGGTAGCGCTGGTGAAATATGCCCGAGTAGCTATCAAAAAGGTAGCATTAGATGTCAGAAGGCGTGCAAAAAAAGCCCGCAGCCTTGCGGCTCGGGCTGTGTGTCTTGCACGCGGCGCTCGGTGGCGCGCCGGCTTATGCTGTGGCGGCCTCGGCCAGCGCCTGCAGGGCGGCCGTCACTTCGGCAGCTTCCACGCCGTCCACGGGCGCCAAACGCGGGGCCAGGGTCTGCAGGGCTGCGCTGTCCTTCTGCAATTGGGCAATCGCCTGGCCGGCCTCCTTGGGTGCGTCAAAGCCCGTGCTCTGCAGCAGTAGGCGGCCGTCGGCGGCCACGAGCTTGAAGTAGAACTTGCCGTCGGCTTCGCGGTACTGCTTGAACGCGGGCAATGCGGCCTTGGCGGCCTTGGCCGGTTTGGCGGCTGTGCTGGCCTGCAGCAGGCTGCGCAGGCCCACGGCGCTGCGCAGCTCGCGGATGAACGGCGTGGCCAGCGCGCGGGCGCGCTCGGCACCGGCCAGCAGGGTCTGTTCGATGCGGGCGGGGTTGTGGATGAGTTCCTCATACTGCGCGCGCATGGGGGCGATCACCTGGTCCACGCGCTCCAGCAGCAGGTGCTTGGCGTCGCCCCAGGCAATGCCGTCGGCATAGGCCTTGCGCAGGGCCTCGGTCTCTTCGGGCGTGGCAAAGGCCTGGTAGATCTGGAACAGAGCCGAACCCTCGACCTCCTTGGCCTCGCCGGGCGCCCGCGAGTCGGTCAGGATGCCGCCGATGAGCTTTTGCAGCTGGGCACGCGAGCTGAACAGCGGGATGGTGTTGTCGTAGCTCTTGCTCATCTTGCGGCCGTCCAGCCCGGGCAGTGTGGCCACGTGGTCGTCGATGGCCGCCTCGGGCAGCACAAAGTGCTCGCCGTACAGGTGGTTGAAGCTGGCCGCCATGTCGCGGGCCATCTCGATGTGCTGGATCTGGTCGCGGCCCACCGGCACCTTGTGGGCCTTGAACATCAGAATGTCCGCGCCCATCAGCACCGGGTACATGAACAGGCCTGCGGTCACGCCGTCGTCCTGCTCGCGCCCGGCGGCGGTGTTCTTGTCCACGCTGGCCTTGTAGGCGTGGGCACGGTTCAGCACGCCCTTGCCGGTCACGCAGGTCAGCAGCCAGGTCAGCTCCGGGATCTCGGGGATGTCGGACTGGCGGTAGAACGTGACCTTCTCGGGGTTGAGCCCTGCGGCCAGCCAGCTGGCCGCGATCTCCAGCGTGGAGCGCTGGATGCGCACCGGGTCTTCGCACTTGATAAGCGCGTGGTAGTCGGCCAGAAAGTAAAAGCTCTGCACGCCGGGCGTGAGGCTGGCCGCCACCGACGGGCGGATGGAGCCGACGAAGTTGCCCAGGTGGGGGGTGCCGGTGGTGGTGATGCCGGTGAGAAAACGGGTGGTGCTCATGGGAAACAAAAACTCAGCAGATCAAATGAACAGGAAGTGGCGGGCTCACAGGCTGTGCTGCGCTCAGCGCAGCAAGGCCGTCAGCGGGGTGAGCAACAGGTTGATGGCGGTGTAGCCCACGGCCATCAGGGGGCGCAGCCACAGCGTGCCCACCACCCCGGCGATCACCAGGCCCATCACGATAAAAAAGCCCCAGGGCTCGACGCGCGACACCATATGGGCCTGTTTCCAGGGCAGCAGGCCCACCAGAATGCGCCCGCCATCAAGCGGCGGCAGCGGAAACAGGTTGAAGGCCCACATCACCAGGTTGACCATGACCCCGGCGCGTGCCATTTCCAGGAAGAAGCGCTCCTCGATCCCCGTTCCCACCAGCACCACGAGCAGCACGGCCCAGGCGATGGCCTGGATGAAGTTGGACGCGGGCCCCGCCAGGGCCACCCACACCATGTGCTTCTTGGGGTTGCGCAGATTGCCGAAGTTGACCGGCACCGGCTTGGCGTAGCCAAACAGGAATGCGCCCGAGGTTGCAAAGTACAGCAGCAGCGGCATCAGGATGGTGCCGACCGGGTCGATGTGCTTGAACGGGTTGAGCGTGATGCGCCCCATCATGTACGCGGTGTTGTCGCCAAAGTGGCGCGCCGCGTAGCCATGGGCCGCCTCGTGCACGGTGATGGCAAACAGCACCGGCAGGGCGTAGATCAGAACGGTTTGGATGAGATTGGAGGTGTCCACGCCGGGATTGTCTCAGACGCTCCACTGTCCCCGGCGTTGCCAGGGTGACGCAGCGTGTGTGCGCATACGCTGTGCCCGTGTGCTGTTGTGGGTTGTACGTATGCCGATAGGCCTCCATGCGGGGGTGTTCGTTGCTAGCATCAGCCTTCTTGCCTGCGGCCCGTGCCATTTGGCGCGCAGCGCTGCGCGGCGGTCCCTCCCACAACGACATACAACAGGCCAGGAGACATTGAAGCCATGTGGAACAACTTGAAGATCGGAACGCGCCTGTTGCTGGCGTTTGGCGGCCTCGCACTCGTCGTGCTGCTGCTAATGGTGATGGCGCTGTCTGGCATCGGCGGTGCCGAGCAGGCGCTGCAGGGTGCCACGCCCCCGGCGCAGGCAGCGCTGGCGCAGTTGCAAAGTGCGCGCACCTGGGTCATCGGCTGCAGTGTGGTGGTGTTTGTGCTGGCTTTGGTGGCCACGCTCAGTCTGCGCGCCAGCATTGTGGCGCCGCTCAACCAGGCCATCCTGATTGCGGAAACCGTGGCCTCGGGCGACCTGAGCCAGGAGTTCAGTTCCGACCTGCAGGGCGACTTTGGACGCCTGCTGGGCGCACTGGGAACCATGGAGGACACGCTGACCGACCTGGTTTCCCGCATCAAGCAAAGCACCGATTCCATCACCGCCTCTGCGGCAGACATTGGCCACGGCAATACCGATCTGTCGCGCCGTGCGGAAGATCAGGTGTCGTCCCTGACCGAGACGGCGGCCAGCATGGAGCAGCTGACAGCCACCGTGCGCCAGAACGCCGAACGCGCCCATTCGGCCAGCGGCCTGGCCGTGCAGGCGTCGGCGATTGCCGAGCAAGGTGGCTCGGTGGTGGGCGAAGTGGTGCAGACCATGCAGGCCATCAGTGGCAGCTCGCGCAAGATCGTGGACATCATCCAGGTGATCGAGGGCATTGCCTTTCAGACCAATATCCTGGCGCTCAACGCAGCTGTAGAGGCCGCGCGTGCCGGCGAGCAGGGCCGTGGCTTTGCGGTGGTGGCCAGCGAGGTGCGCAACCTGGCCCAGCGCAGCGCGGTGGCAGCGCGCGAGATCAAGGCGCTGATCAGCGCGTCGGTCGAACAGGTCGAAAGCGGTGCCGGCCAGGTGGGCAAGGCGGGCAAAACCATGGAAGAGATTGTCGGTGCCGTGGGGCAGGTCAGCGCGCTGCTGGGCGAAATCTCCACCGCCCTGCGCGAGCAGAGCGAGGCCATCAGCCATGTCAACGTGGCGGTGTCGCACATGGACGGCAGCACGCAAGAGACGGCCTCGCTGGTGCAGCATGCGGTGACCACGGCGTCGGCGTTGTCGGCGCAGGCCCGGGACCTGGAGCAGGCTGTCGGGGCGTTCAAGCTATAACCCCCTGAGCCGCTGCGCGGCTTCCCCCAAGGGGGCGCCACCGGGGGCCTGGCAAAGCCAGTTCCACGGTGGCGCTGGTTTTGGGCAGCGCCAGTTTTGGCCCTGCTACACAACAGACGGTTCAGCAGGCCCTGGGGCGGGTTTGCACAGCGCGAGGTGCCGAAGCCGGCTTACAAGCCCAGCGCCTGCAGGCTGCCCCGGCCTTCGCGCACCACCACGGGGTCGCCGCCCGTGCCCATGGGGGTCAGGTCCACCACGGTGGTGGGCTCCAGCGGGCAGGCACCTGCGTCCACGATGGCATCCACCAGTTTTTCGTAGCGTTCGCGGATCTCCTGCGGGTCATTCAGGGGCTCGGTTTCGCCCGCAGGTATCAGCGTCGTGGCCAGCAGCGGGGCACCGTGCAGCTCCAGCAACAACTGCAGGCCCTTGCGGTCGGGCACACGCAGGCCAATGGTCTTGCGCGAGGGATGGCTCACCCGGCGGGGCACTTCCTTGGTGGCTTCGAGGATGAAGGTGTAAGGGCCTGGCGTACCCAGCTTGAGCAAGCGGTACTGGCGGTTGTCCACCCGTGCGTAGTTGGCCAGCTCCGACAGGTCACGGCACAGCAGTGTGAGGTGGTGCTTTTCATCCACCTGGCGGATGCGGCGCAGGCGGTCCACCGCGTCCTTGTCGTCCAGGTGGCAGACCAGCGCGTAGCTCGAGTCCGTGGGCACGGCCACGATGCCGCCTTTTTGCAGCAGCAACGCGGCTTGCTTGAGCAGCCGGGGCTGCGGGTTGTCGGGGTGGGCTTCGAAATACTGGGCCATAGGAGCAAGTTCTCAATGATGCAGTGAGCAGCGCCCCAGAGCACGGCAAAGCGGGGCATCCTTCACAGGGCGGTTGCCGGCTGCTGGCGCGCTCGATGCGGCGCGTGGGGTCATCGCAAAATTCGGTCGGACAGCAGTTCCCACACGGGGGTCAAAGCGCCGGGCAGCAAGGGCAGCGTACCCAGGTCGGTGTGGGACTCGTCCGGGCTGTGGAAGTCGCTGCCGCGCGAGGCGGCCAGACCAAACTCCTGCGCCATGGCCGCGTAGGTCGCGTATTCGGCGGCGCTATGGCTGCCGGTGACCACTTCTACCGCGCGCCCGCCATGCTGTTTGAACTCGGAGAACAGCGCAAATTCTTCGTTGGCGCTGAATTTGTATCGCGCCGGGTGGGCGATCACCGCCATACCCCCGGCTTCGGTGATCCAGCGCACGGCGTCGCCCAGACTGGCCCAGCGGTGCGGCACATAGCCGGGCTTGCCCTCGGTCAGGTATCTTCGAAACACCTCGGAGGTGTCCTTGCACACGCCGGTTTCCACCAGAAAGCGCGCGAAATGGGTGCGGGAGATGAGCGCCGGGTTGCCCACAAACTGCAGCGCGCCTTCGTAGGCGCCATTGATGCCGACTTGGGCCAGTTGGGCCGCCATGTCGTGCGCCCGTTCGCCGCGCCCGCCGCGTGTGGCGGCCAGGCCCTGGGCCAGCTGGGCGTCGTCGGGGTCAAAGCCCAGGCCCACGATGTGGACGGTGGTGTCGGCAAAGGTCACCGAAATCTCGGTGCCGGTGAGGTAGGCCATGCCCTGGGCCCGGGCGGCAGCGGCCGCACGGTTCTGGCCTCCGATCTCGTCGTGGTCGGTCAACGCCCACAACTCCACTCCGTTGGCCTTGGCCCGCGCGGCCAGGTCTTCGGGCGTGAGGGTTCCGTCGGAGACGACGGAATGGCAGTGCAGGTCGGCGTTGAGTATGGAGGTCACCGATTCATTTTAGGGCTTGTACTGATAACACGCCCCAAGGAATCCAATAACACTGGTTACACCCGCACTGTGCCTCGCTGGCGGGTGTTCAGCCGGGGTGGACGCCGGTTGCGGGGTGGTGGTTTTCCTCGGGCAAGAAACAACAACGCGGAACCTTGGAGTTTTCGCAGAGCATCAGGAGTAACCATGAAATTCAATGACCTGCGCGTCGCCCACAAGATGTGGAGCGTGATTCTTGGGCTGCTGGCGCTGATGCTGGTGGCCGCTGTCTGGACACAGATGTATGGGCGGCAAGTGACCGCCGCAACTGAAGATGCGGTCAACAAATACGAGTCTGCCATCACCACGGCGGTCAGCTGGCGCGGCTTGGCGGAAGTGGCCGTCACCATGTCGATGGCAGGGTTTGTTACCACCGACCAGGCACTCAAGGCAGATTTCGATACCCGGGTGGCCGCGCTCACCGCGCGCATCACCCCGGTACAGGAAAAAATCAACAAGGCGGCGGTGTCCCCCGAGGACAAGGCTGCATTGGCTGCAGTGGCCGCCGCGCGTGCCGATGTTCGCGGTCAGACAGACAAGCTCAAAGAACTGACCGACGCGGGAGACGCTGCCGCCAAGCAGGCCTATGTGGAGAAAGTCTACCGTCCCAAGGTGGTGGCTTACCTGGAGTCGATTGACAAGTTCGTGGCCGTGCAAGAACGCCAGCGTGACGAAGCAATGCAGGCCGCGCGCGCCACGCGCGGCAACCTCGCGTTGATCGGAGCCGTCGCAGCCATCGCGGTGGTAGCCTTGGGCATGCTGCTGGCGGCGTTGCTGGTGCGCTCCATCACGCTTCCGCTCGATCGAGCAGTTGTGTTGGCTGAAGCCATCTCGGCCGGAGACCTCACGCAGGACATTCACGATGACCGCAAGGATGAGTTGGGCGTGCTCACCAGGTCCCTCTCGGCCATGTCAGCACGGCTGCGTGGTGTGGTGAGTGAAGTGCGCCAGGGGGTGGACTCGGTATCGTCGGCGTCGGTAGAGATTGCCAACGGCAACCACGACCTGTCGGCGCGCACAGAGCAGACGGCCTCGAACCTGGAAG
>NZ_JADHVT010000071.1 GCF_016783915.1 Acidovorax sp. | reverse complement strand
CTCGCGCTCGCCGGGCAAGAAGACCAGGATATCGCCCGCCGCATTACCCTGCCACAGCTCGTCCACACCATCGGCAATGGCCTCGTTCAGACCATAGTCGCGGCTTTCTTCAAACGGGCGGTAGCGCTGCTCCACCGGAAAGGTACGGCCAGACACCATGATGACCGGAGCCGGGCCCTTGGCGCTTTCAAAGTGTTTGGCAAACCGGTCCGCATCAATCGTGGCCGACGTGACGATGACCTTCAGGTCCGGCCGGCGCGGCAGGATCTGGCGGATGTAGCCCAGCAGAAAGTCGATGTTGAGGCTGCGCTCGTGCGCCTCGTCGATGATGATGGTGTCGTAGTTTTTCAGCAGCGGGTCGGTCTGCGTCTCGGCCAGCAAGATGCCGTCAGTCATGAGCTTGACGGAGGCATCGCGGGAGAGCCGGTCCTGGAACCGCACCTTGAAGCCCACCACATCGCCCAGCGGCGTGTTCAGCTCTTCGGCAATGCGCTTGGCCACGCTGCTGGCCGCAATGCGGCGTGGCTGGGTATGGCCAATCAGCTGCCCTTTCTGTCCCGGCTTGGCATTGCACTTGCCACGGCCCAGCGCTAGCGCAATCTTGGGCAGCTGCGTGGTCTTGCCCGACCCCGTTTCACCGCACACGATGATCACCTGGTGCTTGGTGATGGCCTCCATGATCTCGTCGCGCTTGCCCGACACCGGCAACGACTCGGGGAACGTGATGCGCAGCGGCGCTGGCGGCGCGACGGGTGCAGATACGGGTGCTGGAGCAGGAACGCGGGACGACGCAGGCAAACGCGGATCAGAAGAAGACATAGGCCCGCATTATCGATAGCAGCACCCTGCCCCCTGCGCTGCATCTGTGCTTTTGGTACGACATTTCGCTGCGTTTTCAGCGCTTTTCGTTGCCAAAGCCCGCCAGCGCCGCCAAAATCGCGCCCATTCTTCGCAAGCCCCTGTTCAGCGCCACCCTCGGCGCACGGCCCGAACGAACCCCTGGAGGTCCCCGACATGTCTGCCCTTTACGCCGCACCCGTCTGACCACAGTCCACCGCCCCGGCTGGACTGTGCACACACAGTTCAGCCATGGCAAATGCACCCGCGCACTCTTTCACGTGCTCCGCAAGCCCTGGCTCCATCGCCGGGGTTTTTTGTTTGTGGAGTACGTGCACACCATGAGTGCCAAAAAACTGTCTCGGGCCTTCGCCCAGGGTGAAATCAAGAAGCTGCGTCGCATGAAGCAGCCCCTGGTGCTGAAGCTCGAAGCCTCGGGCCCGCCCCGAAACCCTGTGGCCGCAGCGCTGGCCCAACGCAGCCTGTCCAGCGCGGCAGGCAAGCACATCCGAACCCGTGGGGCCCAGCGCCGTGCGGACAACGTCGCCCTGCGCAAGGCAATCCAGAGCCCCTTTTTGAACGATTGACATGAATCCCTTCAACAACCCACTGCCGCCACACCAGCGGCATCCCACCCCGCATCCTGCGCTGGCCGGTGCGCCAACGCTGGCAGCGCATCCATCCCCGATGCAGTCAGCGCACCCTGTGCGTGCCCAGGCCACCGCGCCCATCACGCCAGTTGCCAGCAGCGCAGAGCTGGCCCAGCGCCAGCAGGCTTTGGCCCACGCGGCGTTGCAACTGAAAGCCGAGCTGTTCGGCATCGACGACGTGATCGACCGCGTGATCAATGCCATCCGCGCCTGGTACGTGCTGCCGCAGCTCATCACCCGGCCGGTCATCGTCTGCCTGTGGGGCCTGACAGGTACAGGCAAGACGCAGCTCACGCGGCGGCTGGCCCAGCTGCTGGGCTTTTACGACCGGTTTGTGGAAGTGCAGATGGACGGCTTCAGCCACGGTGCGAGCTACCGCAGCTCGTCCATCTCAGGCATGCTGGGCGACTCGGGCATTCACGAGGGCATGCCGGGCATCCTGGTGCTGGACGAGTTCCAGCGCTTTCGCACGGTGGATACCAAGGGCGCCGACGTGAAGGTGGAGCGCTACCAGGACGTGTGGACGCTGCTTTCCGACGGGCGCCTGCCACCGGCACTCAGCGCACTGTCTAACATCGAGCGCAAGCTGGCCGATGCGCACTACGAGGCTGAGCGCGCCGAAGATGGCGACGACGACCGCGCAGGCAAGAAGCCCTACCGCTTTCAGCTGGACGCCTGGGATGCGCAAGAACTCAAGCGCATGCTGAAGCTGCAAGAGCCGCTGTCCGCCATCATGCAGTGGCCGCCCGCCAAGGTGCAGGCGCTATTTGCCAGCTTTCAGCAGTCCAGCCATGCGTGGGAGACCGACTACAGCAAGCTGCTTGTGTTTGTGTGCGGCAATCTCGACGAGATGTACCACGAGACCGCACAGCGTGTGGAAGACTGCGACACCGATGCGGACATCTTTCACCGCCTGACGCGCAAGCTGTCGCTCATCGATGTGAAAAAGGCGCTGGGCGATCGCTTCAAGCCCGAGCAGATCGCGCGGCTGGGCAATGAACATGTGGTCTACCCGTCGTTCAGCAAGGCGACGTATGAGCGCCTCATCCATAACCTGTGCACACGCTATGTGGACGACATCGCCGCGCAATGCGGCGTGAGGTTTGCCATCGGGCAGGATGTGCTGAGCGAGTTGTATGCCAACGCGGTGTTTCCTGCGCAGGGCACGCGGCCACTGTTCTCGTCGGTGCATGCGATCCTGAGCGCCAACCTGGTCAACGCGGCGTTGTGGGTGGTGCAGGAGCAGCTCTCAATGGACCAGGAGTTCGCCATTCACCTGGCGCCCGACAAGCGCCACCTGCTGGTGTCGGGCCAGGGGCCGGAGGGCGCAGTGCAGGCCGCGTTTGCGGTGACGCTGGAGCTGAACCGGCTCAAGCAACGTGCCAATGCAGACTTTCGGGCCCTGCTGGCGGTGCACGAGGCAGGCCACGGCCTGGCGTACTGCGTGTTGTTCGGCCACGCTCCGCAAGAGGTGAAGATCAACATTGCCTCGTTCGAGGGCGGCTACAACAGCTTCTCCAGCCTCAAGGCCACTACGCGCCAGAACGCGCTCGACATGATGTGCGTAGGCCTGGCAGGCCGCGTGGCAGAGGAGCTGGTGTTTGGCGAAATGGCCTGCACCACCGGGGCCGAGCAGGACTTCAAGCAGGTGACGGCCGAGGCAGCGCGCTACATCCGCCACCATGGCTTTGGCGCGCGGATGGCCCGCACCGATGTCACCGTGGAGATGGACAACCATGTCAACACCGACATCGGCCCGAGCAACGAGGCCATCGAGGCGCTGATCCAGCAGCAATACCAGCGCGCCCAGGCGCTGCTGACCACGCACCACGAGGCACTGGGGCGCACGGTGGACGCCTTGCTGGAACACGGCACCACCGCCCCTGCGGAGATGGTCGCGCTGCTCCAGGGCTGCGGCATTGCGCTGGCGCCCCCCTCGGATGCCGCAGGCACCCTGCCCGAAGAAGGCCTCGTGCTGGAGCCCTTTGGTGCCAAACTCAGCGCGTTTCGCGCGCGCTGGGCAGTATCCGCAGCGCCCCAGCTGGCGTAACACCCAGCACGAAGGACCAAGGATCAACATGGCCAGCGGGTTTTCCGAGTTCGGTGACGGGCTGCACTACGCCGAGCACATCTCGGTGCCGATGCGCCTCTTTGTGGGCGCCATTGCGCTGGGCATGTTCCTGATTCCTGTTCCCTTTGTGATGCACGCCACGGCCCGGACCCCGTGGCTGCACCTGCTGTTGGCCGCCGCGTGTGTGATGGCGGCCTGCGCCATGGGCGCGCTGTTTTTGGCGATTGCTCTGGGGCGGGTGCTGACGCTACATTTCGACCCGGCCAGGCGCCAGGTGCGGCGCACCTCGCGCTGGCCGCTGGTGGGCCGCACTGTGCACATTGCGTTTGATCGCTTTGCACCACCAGAGGTGGTGGAACGCACCTCTGAAGACGGCCCCTACCATGTGCTGCGCCTGACAGTGCATGGCGAGCGCCCCATGCACCTGGGCGGGTTTGACCGGCGGGAAGATGCCGAACGCTGGCGCAGCCGCATCGCGGCGCTGTTCGTCGGTCACCCTGGCTGAGCGTGCAAATCCCTGCACCCGGTCGCTAAGGACACTTATCATTCGCTCCTCGCGCATTACCACCACTGCCCCACACACCCTCCTCCATGTCCGCCGTCTTCAATTTCACCTTCGTCCCCTGGTTCCGCTCGGTGGCGCCCTACATCCACAAGTTCCGCAACCAGACGTTTGTGATCGGGCTGACGGGTGAGGCGATTGCAGCCGGCAAGCTGCACAGCATTGCGCAAGACCTGGCACTGATCCAGGCCATGGGCGTGAAGATCGTGCTGGTGCACGGTTTTCGCCCGCAGGTGAACGAGCAGCTGGCAGCCAAGGGGCATGCGGCCAAGTATTCGCATGGCATCCGCATCACTGACTCTGTGGCGCTCGATTGCGCGCAGGAGGCCGCCGGGCAGCTGCGTTATGAGATCGAGGCCGCGTTCAGCCAGGGCCTGCCCAACACGCCGATGGCGGGCGCCACGGTGCGCGTGATCTCGGGCAACTTCCTCACGGCGCGCCCCGTGGGCATTGTGGATGGGGTGGATTTTCAGCACTCGGGCCTGGTGCGCAAGGTGGACGTGGCCGGCATTCAGCGCACGCTGGACATGGGCGCACTGGTGCTGCTGTCGCCGTTTGGCTTCTCGCCCACGGGCGAGGCCTTCAACCTGAGCATGGAAGAAGTGGCCACCAGCGTGGCCATCGAGCTGCGGGCCGACAAGCTGATCTTTCTCACCGAGGTGCAGGGCATCCGCATGTCGCCCACCGAGCCCGAGAGCGACGACAACCCCATCGACACCGAGCTGCCGCTGGCCGCCGCGCAGGCGCTGCTGGCGCAGCTGCCACCCGCCCAGCAACCGACTGACACGGGCTTTTACCTGCAGCACTGCGTGAAAGCATGCAAGGCCGGCGTGGAGCGCAGCCACATCCTGCCGTTTGCGGTGGATGGCTCGCTGCTGCTGGAGGTCTATGTGCACGACGGCATCGGCACCATGGTCATCGACGAAAAGCTCGAAGAGCTGCGCGAGGCCACGATTGACGATGTGGGCGGCATCCTGCAGCTGATCGAGCCCTTCGAGAAGGACGGCACGCTGGTCAAACGCGACCGCACCGAGATCGAGCGCGACATCGCCACCTACACCATCATTGAGCACGACGGCGTGATCTTTGGCTGCGCGGCGCTCTACCCCTACCCCGAGGCCAAGACCGCCGAGATGGCCGCGGTGACGGTATCGCCCCAAAGCCAGGGCACGGGCGACGGCGAAAAGCTGCTCAAGCGCATCGAGCAGCGCGCGCGCCTGCTGGGGCTGGACAGCATCTTCGTGCTGACCACCCGCACCATGCACTGGTTCATCAAGCGCGGCTTCTCGCCCGTGGACCCGGACTGGCTGCCCGACGCACGCAAGCGCAAGTACAACTGGGACCGCAAGAGCCAGGTGCTGGTCAAGAAGCTCTAAGAACGGGTGAACGTCTCACGCGCCGCCGCCACGGCCCGCGCCACCTGCGCAATCGCCGCGTCCCGCTGCTCGCCTGACCCCGTGGAGCGCGTGAGGTAACAGGTCACCAGCACCGGCGCGCCGCCGTCCTGCGGCCACAACACGCCAATGTCGTTGGCCGTGCCGCTGTCACCCGCCGTGCCCGTCTTGTCGCCCACCTTCCAGCCCGGCACACCGGCGCGCAGGCGCTTATCGCCCGTGCTCGTCTCCACCAGCCAGCGCTGCAGCCAGGCGCGGGAGGTGGGGCTGAGCGCATTGCCCAGCACCAGTTTGTGCATGGTCTGCAGCATGGCCAGCGGCGTGGTGGTGTCGCGCGGGTCGCCCACGGCAGCCTCATTCAGCGTGGGCTCGGTGCGGTCCAACCGCGTGACCTCGTCACCCAGCGAACGCACGAACGCGGTGAACCCGGCCGGCCCGCCATGGCGGGCCAGCAGCACATTGGCGGCGGTGTTGTCGCTCAGGCTGACGGTGGCCGCGCACAGCTCACCCACCGTCAGCCCACCGCCATCGCCCGCGCGCGGGCCGCTGACGGGCGAGTAGGCCACCACGTCATTGCTGGCATAGCGCACCCGGTTGTCGAGGTGCTCCTTGCCGTGGTCCACCAGTGCCAGCATCCAGCCTGCCAACACCAGCTTGAAGGTACTGGCCATCGCAAAACGCTCATCCTGTCGCCAGCCCAACGCCAGGCCCGAACCGGTATCGAGCATGGCTACCCCCAGGCGGCCCTGGGCGTCCCGCTCGATACCGGCCAGCGCCTCGTTCCACTGACGGGCAGCAGCGTGTTGGCGGTCCGACACCCGGCTTGTGCCTGCGCACCCCCACAGCGGCAGGGCTGCTGCAGCGGCGATAAACCCCAAGGAAAACTGTCGTCTTTGCATGGAAAAATTCGAAGAAAGTTCAGTGAAGGTCTGAACAATAAGGGGGCTTTGCTGAAAGCACCATCGACCATAATTGCGATCAAACCCAAGAAAAACTTTTGCCTGCCATGCACCTGCCGCTCAACGCCCTGCGCGCCTTTGAGGCAGCTGCACGCCACTCGAACCTCACGCGCGCAGCACAGGAGCTGCACGTGACCCAGACCGCCGTGAGCCAGCACATCCGCAAGCTGGAGGACAGGCTGGGCAAACCGCTGTTCAGGCGCCTGCCACGCGGCCTGGCGCTGACAGACGAAGGCCAGGCCCTGCTGCCGGTGGTTGTGGAATCGTTTGGCAACCTGCAGCGCGCACTGGAGAAGCTGGGCGACACCCGGCCGCGCGAGGTGCTGACCGTGGGCGCCGTGGGCACGTTTGCGGTGGGCTGGCTGCTGCCCCGGCTGCGCGACTTTCAGCAGGCCTGCCCCTTTGTGGACCTGCGTCTGCTCACGCACAACAACCGGGTGGACATGGCGGGCGAAGGGCTGGACTACGCCATTCGCTTTGGCGACGGCGCCTGGCACGGCACGCAGGCCGACCGCATCATGGATGCACCCATGTCCGTGATGTGCTCGCCCGCCTTGGCCCACGGCGTGCGCACAGCGGCCGACCTGGTGCGCCAGCCTTTGCTGCGCAGCTATCGCACCGACGAATGGACGGCCTGGTTCGAGGCCGCAGGAGCGCCCTGCCCCGTGGTGCGCGGCGCGGTGTTCGACTCATCCCTGACGCTGGCCGAAGCCGCAGCGCAAGGTGCAGGCATGGCCTTGTTGCCGGTCAAGATGTTCATGCGCGAACTACAGCAAGGCCGTCTGGTGCAGCCCTTTGCACAAGAGCTGCACCGGGGCGCCTACTGGCTGACCCGGTTGCAATCGCGCACCACCACAGGGGCCATGACTGCGTTCCGGGACTGGCTGATGTCGCAGGCCAGCGTCACGGCAGGTGCGAGTGCAGAGGCTGAAGAAATTGGATGATTTTGATCGGAAGCGCTAGTGAATCATGCGTCAGAAGCTATCAATAGCATAGCATTCGCACATCGTGATGCAATGGGGTGCGGCGGTGTCAAAACCCCATCGCCGGCACCTCCACCCCGTCCACCTGCCCCGCATCCAGAAACTGCTGGCCATAGCGCAGGTACACCCCTTCGCGCACAAACACCTCGAACAGGTCGGGGTCGATGTGCCCGTTGTCCCGCATCCTGCACATGATGGCCAGCGCCTGCGACAGGGTCATGCCACTCTTGTAGGGCCTGTCTGCGGCCGTCAGCGCCTCAAAGATGTCGGCAATGCCCATCATGCGGGCCTGCAGCGACATCTGCTGGCGCGTGAGGCCACGCGGATAGCCCTTGCCATCCATGCGCTCGTGGTGGCCGCCAGCGTATTCGGGCACGTTTTGGAGGTGGCGCGGCCAGGGCAGCGTCTCCAGCATCTTGATAGTGGCGACGATGTGGTAATTGATGGTGTCGCGCTCGGCCTGATTCAGCGTGCCGGAGCGGATGGTGAGGTTCTCCACTTCCTCGGCCGTCAAAAAGCTCGTCTGCACACCCTGCGGGTTGCGCCAGTGGCGCATGGCGGCAATATCGCGCACACGCTGCTGGTCTTCGGGGCGCATGGCCTCGGTGCCGGTGTTGCTGCGGCGCAGAAACTCGCGGTCTTCCTCGAGCGCATGGATCTCGTGCTGCAGTGCCTGCAGCTCCTGGCCTTCAGCCCGCGCGTCCACCACCGGACGCAGCGCCAGCTGGCGGCGCAGCGCGGCCAGTTCGGCATCGCGCTTGAGCACCTCAAACCGCGTATCCACCAGGCCGATACGGTCGTAGATGGTCTGCAGCTTGGTGGCCTTGTCCACCACGTGCACAGGCGTGGTGATCTTGCCACAGTCGTGCAGCAGGCCCGCCATCTTGAGCTCGTAGCGGTCACGGTCGCTCATCTTGAACGCTGCCAACGGCCCCTCGCGGGTGGCATCCACGGCCTCGGCCAGCATCATCGTGAGGGCGGGCACGCGCTGGCAGTGGCCGCCGGTGTAGGGCGACTTTTCATCGATGGCCAGATTGATCAGGTTCACGAAAGACTCGAACAGGCGCTCCAGCTGCGTGATGAGCAACCGGTTGGTCAGCGCAATGGCCGCCTGCGAGGCCAGCGACTCGGCCAGGCTCTGGTCGGCTTGCGAGAAGGTGATCACATCCCCCGTCTCGGGGTCGCGCGCGTTGATCAGCTGCAACACGCCGATGAGTTCGAGGTCGTGGTTCTTCATCGGCACCGTCAGGAACGACTGCGACCGGTAGCCCGTGCGCACGTCAAACGCGCGCGTGCCAGAAAAATCAAACCCCGCTGCGCTGTACGCGTCAGCAATGTTCACCGTACGGTCATGGATGGCAGAGTGAGCCGCCACCAGCGAATCATTGGGCGCCCCGTCAGCATTGCGCAGCGGCAGCACAGGCAGGTCGATGGGCTTGCCCGTAGTTCCCCCCAGGCTGATGCCCAGCGAATCCGTGCGCAATATCTCGAACTTGAGTGCTGATCGGTCCTCCGTCACGCTGTAGAGCGTGCCCCCGTCGGCACCGGTGATGGTCTTGGCGGCCTCAAGGATGTTCTCCAGCAGCCGGTCGATGTCCCGCTCGCGCGAGAGCGCGGCGCCGATGCCGTTGAGCTGCTCCAGCCGACGGAACAGATTGAGAGTGGATTCCTTGCTCATGCGACCACCTTGCAAGCAGCGTTGGTAACCCCGCATCGTAACGAAAGGTGACGGCTATCATCACCCTTCCTGTTTCAAAAACGCCCATTCCGTGGACTCGGTCACACCCCGCTTTCTCACCGCCGCGCTCTACCAGTTTGTGGACCTGCCGGACTTTGCCGCGCTGCGCGAGCCCCTGCAGTCCCTGTGCGATACGAACGGCGTGCGCGGCATGCTGCTGCTGGCGCCCGAGGGCATCAACGGCACCATCGCGGGCGAACCGCAGGGCGTCCACACCGTGCTGGCCTGGCTGCGCAGCGATGCGCGTTTCGCGGCCCTGCAGCACAAGGAGGCGCTGGCCGAGCGCATGCCGTTCTATCGCATGCGCGTGCGCCTCAAGCGCGAGATCGTCACCCTGGGCGTGCCGGGCCTGAACCCCGCCCGCAATGCGGGCACCTATGTCAAGCCCGAGGACTGGAACACTCTCATCGACGACCCCGGCGTGGTCGTGGTGGACACGCGCAACGACTATGAGGTGGGCATCGGCACCTTCGAGCGTGCGATCAATCCGCACACCAAGAGTTTTGCGGAGTTTCCTGCCTGGGTGGCCGAGCAATCGCAGCCCGGCGGCGTGCTGGCCGACAAACCGCGTGTGGCCATGTTCTGCACCGGCGGTATCCGCTGCGAAAAATCCACCGCCTTCCTCAAGTCTCAAGGCTTTGACGAGGTGTACCACCTGGAAGGCGGCATCCTCAAGTACCTGGAAACCGTGCCCGAGAACTCCAGCCGCTGGCATGGCGACTGCTTCGTGTTCGACGAGCGCGTGTCCGTGGGCCATGGCCTCGCGCCGGGCCATCACCAGCTGTGCCGCTCCTGCCGCATGCCGCTGGGCGAAGCCGAGTTGCAATCACCGCACTACGTGCCCGGTGTGAGCTGCCCGTATTGCCACGGCACCCGCACACCCGAGCAGGAACGCGCCCTGGCCGAGCGCGAGCGGCAGATGCAGCTGGCACGGCAGCGGGGGCAAGAACACATCGGCGCGCAGCAACCTGGCCGCCCGGCACGCACTGTGGCCAGACACGCGGAGGACGACGGCGTGGATGGCACAACATGACCGCCCTGCCCGTCCTGTACTCGTTCCGCCGCTGCCCCTATGCCATGCGCGCCCGCCTGGCCCTGGCCGTGAGCGGCCAGGTTTGCGAACTGCGCGAGGTGGTGCTCAAAAGCAAGCCCCAGGGGTTGCTGCAGGCATCGCCCAAGGGCACGGTGCCCGTGCTGGTGTTGCCCAGCAGCCAGGTGCTGGAGCAGAGCCTGGACATCATGCTGTGGGCGCTGCGACAACACGACCCGGAAGGCTGGCTCACCCCCAGCCATGGCAGCCTGGAAGACATGCTCGCGCTGATTGCGGAATGCGATGGCCCGTTCAAGCAGACGCTGGACCGGTGCAAGTACCCCAGCAGATACCCGGACGCTGACATGGACGCGGAACGCGCCCAAGCCGTGGCCTGGTTGGTTGCGCTGGAGGCGCGTCTCTCACCAGATCAGCCTAACCTGTTCGGCACACACGCGGCCCTTGCCGACATGGCGATTGCTCCTTTTGTGCGGCAGTTTGCAGGCATTGATGCCGATTGGTGGACCACACAGCCGTGGCCTCACTTGCGAGCCTGGCTGGCGCAATGGCAGGCCAGTCCGCTGTTTGGCCAGGTGATGCCCAAACTGCCCGCATGGGTTGACGGTACGCAAGGTGTATCGTTCCCGCATGGCACCGCAATGCCAGACTGACGCTGCCGTCTGAGACCCGCTTGAGATTGGTGCTTTGGGGCCCATCTCCTCTACAACACACCACGCTCCGTGACGCTAGAGGTTGCCATGGAGCAACCCCTCTTCGCTTCATGCACAGCACAGCCTCCTCAGGGCTTTACCGCGCTGAGCCATCCCCAAGCCAACCCATCGACCCTGTAGCCCCTGCATGAAAATCATCGATGAAATGTTGAACCTGGACCTGCTCACCCACGAGCAGCACCTGCAAATCAGTGCATGGATCGCACGCTCCTCCTCGCCTGAAGAGATATTGCAAATGCCTGCGCCACTGTGGCAGGCCGTAGAACGCGCCAGCCAGACCATGGGCATCAACGAGGACCTTCTGCGTCCGCCATCGCTGGACGCAGGGGACGTGGTGCTTGGATAGCCAACCTTGTGCGCTTTCATGCAACCAGGTGGGACTGCGCTCGGAGCAGGAACACCGGCGCTGGCAGCCCTTCCCATAGCGAAAAAGGCGCTCCCTGGAGCGCCTTTTTCATGCAAGTCCATGCCTCACAGGCATCATGCCATCGAATAACCAGAGCCTCGCTTGTTGCCCCCCTTCAATGCCCGCACCAGCACAGCCAGCAGCACCAAGCCAAACCCCACGAAGCAGATGAACGACCAGTTGGCAATCGAGCCACCCAGGAAGGTCCAGTCGATCGCAGTGCAATCGCCCGAGCCCCGGAAGATCATGGGGATGGCGCGGCTGATGGGGTAGTTTTCGATCATGCCGTAGAAGTCGCGACCGCAGGTAGCGATCTCCGGCGGGTACCACTGCAGCCAGCTCTGACGAGCCGCCACAAAGGCGCCAAACCCGGCAGTGATCACGGCCAGCACCGCCCAGGTCATCCACCAGCCCCGATGGCCTCGCGCACTCGCCAGGGCCGTGAATACAGCAACACCAATCAGCGCGTAGCGCTGCACGATACACATGGGGCAAGGCTCCAGGCCCACCACATGCTGCAGGTACATGCCAAAAGCCAGCATCGCCACGCAAGCCACGCTGATCAGGGCCAGCACGCGGCGCGGGGCCTGATCAATCCAGTTCAACACCATCATCCTTATCCCTCATCCAACAGTAGCCGCCCAGGGCATTGCCCCTGAAACCGTCACAACCCAAACGCGCGGACGGCCAGCGAGGGCCGTCCCGCAGCAAGGGCCGTCGTCCACCCACAGGGGGAAGATGCGAAGCGGCTCAGAGGGAAGTCAAATTCCAGCGGCGTGATCCAGAAAAACGCGGGCGCGGCGCGGTGTCACCACCAGCGTTTCGCCCTCCTTGAAACCCATTTCCTTGAACTGCTGCGCAGGGATCTGCGCTTCGATCAGGGGGTCTGGGGACGCATCATTGTCCGCTGGTTTGTGATCACCCGAGGGAATAAGTTCCAGCCGCGCAATCGGCCCCACCACAATGGCGCGGCTCAGTTGGGCCACGATGCCACGGGGGCGGCCTTCGGCGTCCAGGCCCGCGCCCGGGGAGTAACGCTCCACGTCCAAGTCGTGCGGACGCACATAGGCAAAGGCCTTGGCGTTCTGCGCAGCCTGGTGCTCGGGCGAGTCGATCTGCATGCCATCCAGGTGCACCAGGCCCTCGTGAGCACGCCCATGGAACAGGTTCACATCGCCCAGGAAGCCATACACAAACGGGCTGGCGGGCTGGTCCCATACCTGCTGGGGCGAGCCACTCTGTTCGATGCGGCCCTGGTTGATCACCACCACACGGTCCGCCACTTCCAGGGCTTCTTCCTGGTCGTGGGTCACGAAGATCGAGGTGACATGCAATTCGTCGTGCAGGCGGCGCAGCCAGCGGCGCAGTTCCTTGCGCACCTTGGCGTCCAGCGCGCCGAAGGGCTCGTCGAGCAACAGCACCTTGGGCTCCACCGCAAGGGCACGGGCCAGCGCAATGCGCTGACGTTGGCCGCCCGACAGTTGAGAAGGGTACCGCTCGGCCAGCCAGTCGAGCTGCACCAGCTTGAGCAGGTCCATCACCTTTTGCTTGATCTGCGCTTCGCTCGGGCGCTCGCTGCGGGGCTTCACGCGCAGGCCGAAGGCCACGTTCTCGAACACCGTCATGTGGCGGAACAATGCATAGTGCTGGAAAACGAAGCCCACGTTGCGTTCGCGCACATGCACGTCGGTGGTGTCTTCGCCGCTAAAGTGGATGGTGCCCACGTCGGCCGTCTCCAGGCCCGCGATGATGCGCAGCAGCGTGGTCTTGCCACAGCCCGAGGGGCCGAGCAGCGCAATGAGTTCGCCCGAGGCAATGTCCAGGCTCACATCGCGCAGGGCCTGGAAGGCTCCAAACTGCTTGCTGACGTTACGGATTTCGATGCTCATGTTCTGTTTCCTTTACACGCCAGCGGGCGCGGGGCGCTCGGGCGGCAATTCGGCGGCGGCCTTCAGGGCTTGTTCGTTGCGGTGTTCGGCAATCGTCTTGATGACCAGCGTGACCAGGGCCAGCAAAGCCAGCAGCGAGGCTGCGGCAAACGCAGCCACCGACTGGTATTCGTTGTAGAGAATTTCGACATGCAGCGGGATGGTGTTGGTCTGCCCACGGATGTGGCCCGACACCACCGACACCGCGCCAAACTCGCCCATGGCCCGCGCATTGCACAGGATCACGCCGTACAGCAGGCCCCACTTGATGTTGGGCAGGGTCACGTACCAGAAGGTCTGCCAGCCGGTAGCACCCAGCACGATGGCGGCCTGCTCCTCGTCGTTGCCCTGGGCCTGCATCAGCGGGATCAGCTCGCGGGCGATGAACGGGAAGGTGACGAACACAGTGGCCAGCACAATGCCGGGCACGGCGAAGATGATCTTGATGTCGTGCGCCTGCAGCCACGGTCCAAACCAGCCTTGCGCGCCAAACATCAGCACATAGATCAGACCCGCCACCACGGGCGACACCGAGAACGGCAAGTCCACCAGCGTGGTCAAAAATGCCTTGCCCTTGAACTCGTACTTGGCAATGCACCAAGCGGCGGCCACGCCAAACACCAGGTTCAGCGGCACGGCAATCAGCGCGGTGATCAGCGTGAGCTTGATGGCCGACCAGGCATCGGGCTCACGCAGGCCCTCCAGGTAAGCGCTAAAGCCCTTGCGCAGCGCTTCGGCAAACACGGCGGCCAGCGGCAGCACCAGGAACAGCAGCATGAAGGCCAGGGCAATGCCGATAAGTGTCCAGCGCACCCAGGGCGCTTCGGTCGTGCCCGCTTGGGCGCGGCGAATGGTTCGGGAGTTGTTGCCGCTCATGCTGGGGCCCCCGCGTGGCGACGCTGCCAGGCTTGCAGCGCGTTGATGACCAACAGCAAGATGAATGAGATCACCAGCATGACGACGGCCACTGCGGTAGCACCTGCATAGTCGTACTGCTCCAGCTTGCCAATGATGATCAAAGGCGTGATTTCAGAAACCATGGGCATGTTGCCTGCGATGAAAATGACCGAGCCGTACTCGCCCACCGCCCGCGCAAACGCCATGGCAAAACCGGTGAGCAATGCGGGGGTGATGGAGGGAAGGATCACCTTGGTAAAGGTTTGAAGGCGCGTGGCACCAAGGCAGGTGGCGGCTTCTTCCAGCTCTTTCTCGGCGTCTTCCAGCACAGGCTGCACGGTGCGCACCACAAACGGCAGGCCGATGAAGATCAGTGCAATCACGATGCCTGCGGGCTTGAACGCGAGCTGGATACCCATGGGCTCCAGAATGCTGCCCACCCAGCCATTGCCTGCCAGCAGTGCGGTCAGCGAGATGCCGGCCACAGCGGTGGGCAGCGCAAAAGGCAGGTCCACCAGCGCATCGACGATCTTCTTGCCCGGGAACTTGTAGCGCACCAGCACCCAGGCGATCAGCAGGCCAAACACCAGGTTGACCAGCGCCGCGAGAAACGATGCGCCGAAGGTCAGCCGGTACGAAGCCATCACACGCGGCGCGCTGATGGCGGCCCAGAACTGCTCCCAGGTGAGTGTGAAGGTCTTGAAGATCAGTGCCGACAGCGGGATCAGCACGATGATGCTCAAGTAGAAAAGGGTGTAGCCCAGTGACAGCCCAAAGCCAGGCAGCACGCGCTTGGGCGCGCGCCGTCCGGCCGGGGCTGCGGCCACAGCGTTCGCAGTGGTCATAGATGCAGTGGTGAGTCGGGAAAAGCGCTGGACTTACTTACTTGGCGCCGGGCGTGTACAGCTTGTCAAACTGACCGCCGTCGTTGAAGTGCACCTTCTGCGCTTCGGTCAGCGAGCCGAAGTACTTGGCCACCGTGAACTGCTTGAGCGGTTTGAAGGTGTCGGCGTACTTCTTGAGCACGGCCTCCGAACGGGGGCGAATGGCGTGCTTGGCAGCGATCTCCTGGGCTTCATCCGAATACAGATAGTCGAGGTAAGCCTTGGCCAGCTGCGCCGTACCCTTCTTGGCCACTGTGCGCTCGACCACAGCCACGGGGTTCTCGGCCACCACACTCACCGAGGGGTAGATGGCATCGACCTTGCCCGCGCCGAACTCGCGGTCGATGGAGACCACCTCGGATTCGAAGGTGATCAGCACATCGCCCTGGTTGCGCTGCAGGAAGGTGGCGGTGGCATCGCGGCCACCCTTGGCCAGAATGGGCACGTTTTTGTAGAGCTTGCCCACGAATTCTGCGGCCTGCGCCTCCGTGCCACCCTTTTCACGTACGGCGCCCCAGGCGGCCAGATAGGCATAACGACCGTTGCCGCCCGTCTTGGGGTTGACCACGATCACCTGCACGCCGGGCTTGATGAGGTCTTCCCAGTCCTTGATGTTCTTGGGGTTGCCGTTGCGCACCAGGAACAGCATGGTCGAGGTGGTGGGCGATGCGTCGTGCGGAAACTTCTTGGCCCAGTCCTTGGCGACTACGCCGTTGTCAGCCAGAAACTGCACGTCGGTCGTTGTGTTCATCGTGACCACATCAGCCGCCAGGCCGTCATTTACGGCCCGTGCCTGAGCGCTGGAGCCAGCGTGCGACTGGTCGATCTTCACGTCCTGGCCGGTGGTCTTCTTGTAGTGCGCGGCGAAGGCGGCGTTGTAGTCCTTGTAGAACTCGCGGGCCACGTCATACGACACGTTGAGCAGCGAATTTTGAGCGGCAGCCATGCCGCTCGCGGCCAGGGCCAGAGAGGCCAGGAGGGTCTTGAGTTTCAGAGAAGTCATGGTGTGGTCGCCCAAAAATTGCTGGAGATTCCGCATTGTGCGGACCACCCCTTAAAACTCAAAAGAATATATTCTTGTTAATTAATCGAAAATTGGCATATGAACTCCTCGCAGGGCGTGCTGATGCCATGACTTCGAACCCCGCACCAGCTGCCCGGGCCCAGCATTTAGAGCCCTAAGGGCTTCAAGCGCTAGTCAGACATGCACCGATAGCTATCAATTAGATAGCAATCAGGCGGCGGCCGGAGAAACGTGCGAGTAACCAGTCGCTGGCTGGACGGTGCCGTGGTCGCCCTCCAGAGACTGCAGCAACGCCCAACCCAAAGGCCATTCACCGTGGCCCGAGTCGATGTTGATATGCCCTGCGTTCTGCATGCGCACAAACTCGCTGCCCCAGGCCCGCGCATAGGCACCCGCCAGGCGAATGGGGCAAAAAGGGTCGTTGCTGCTGGCCACCACGATGCTGCGGTAAGGCAGCAGGGCGTAGGGCACAGGGGCAAAGTCGCTCAGGATGGCGCGGCGCTCGGGGTCGGCCGGTGCCACCAGCAACGCACCACACACCTTGGCCGCAGCCTCCGGGCCCATGTGCGTAGTGGCAATACAACCAAGGCTGTGCGCCACGATCACCACGGGCTGGGGCGCAGCCAACACTGTCTTTTCCAGCTGGCTCACCCAGGCCGAACGGGTGGGCGTGATCCAGTCGTCCTGCACCACGCGACGGGCATGCGGCAGGCGCTCAGCCCACAGGCTCTGCCAGTGGCCGGGGCCCGAGTCACGCCAGCCGGGGACGATGATGATGGAAGTGGTGGTGGTCACAGAGCAGGCATTCTGCAGTCCATGCTTTAAAACCAAAACAACTTAATTTTTCTTACTTAATCGCCAAATCATCTAACACTGAGCACTTAGAACAGCCTCGGAAAACACCGACTATCGAGTGAATAACTTAAACCAAACGGTTTATTTATTTACCAGAGCGTACAATGTAACCAAATGCAAACACTTTGCCGTGGCACTCCCGCTTATGGGGCCGCCAATGCTTGTGGTTTGTATTGGCAACTTTGTCCCAAGACATCTTCAAGAGGCACTTTCAATGCACACATGGAAAATCAGCCAGCGCCTGATGGCGGGCTTCGGCCTGGTCATCGTGGCTTTGTTAGGAATGTCGGTCTACAGCGTGCTCATTGCACGGGGCATCGATGGCGCGTTGACCGCCAACGCCACGCAAAACGCAGTCATCCAGCGCGTTGCCATCAACTTCCGAGGCTCGGCGCATGACCGCTCCATCGCAGTGCGCGACGTGGTGCTGGCGCCGAATGACGATGCGCGCAAGAAAGAAATTGAGTCCATCGCACGACTGGCCGACTTTTATGCCAAGTCCGCCACACAACTCGACAACGTGCTGAAAACCGCCAAGGAGGTCCCACCCGAAGTGGGCCCCATGGTGCAGGCCCTCAAGGACATAGAGGCACGCACGGTGGCCACCACCGGCAAGGTGGTCGCACTGACGCAGGCCGGTGACCGCGCGGGCGCCGAAGCCCTGCTCTGGGCGGAGGCCAAACCCCAGTACGAGCAATGGCTGGCCGCTGCCAACAAACTCATTGACTACGAAGAAGGCCGCATCATCAAGAACAGCCAGGCGGCCAACCAGGACGCCAGCCAATTTACCGGCGTGATGCTCTCCATCACCCTGCTGGCCGTTCTGATCAGCGTGGCGGTGACGGTGCTGGTGTCACGCAGCATTGGCCGCGAACTGGGGGCCGAGCCCAACGAAGTGCGCGCCGTGGTGCAGGCCATCCAGCAAGGCAACCTGACGGCACATGTGCAGGTCAAGGCGGGCGACACCGGCAGCGTGATGGTGGCTGTGCGCGACATGCAGCAGCGCTTTCATGAGCTGGTGTCGGCCGTGCGCGACAACATTGCGCAACTGCGCACCACCAGCGACGACATCAGCAGCGGCAACCAGAACCTGGGACACCGCACCGAGCAAGCCGCCAGCAGCCTGGAGCAAACCGCGGCCAGCATGGAAGAGCTGACTGCCACCGTGCGCCAAAGCGCCGACTCGGCCCGCCAGGCCAACGCCCTAGCCACCACCGCCGCCAGCACCGCCACCAAGGGCGGCGAAGTGATGCAGCAGGTGGTGAGTACCATGCAGGACATCCACCACAGCAGCCAGAAGATCGCCGACATCATCGGCGTGATCGATGGCATTGCGTTCCAGACCAACATCCTGGCGCTGAACGCTGCCGTGGAAGCCGCTCGCGCAGGCGAACAAGGGCGCGGCTTTGCGGTGGTGGCCACCGAGGTGCGCAGCCTGGCGCAACGCAGCGCCGAGGCCGCCAAGGAGATCAAGGCGCTGATCCAGTCCAGCGTCGAAAAGGTGGACTCGGGCACCCAGCTGGTAGCCAATGCCGGCGACACCATGAACGAGATCGTGCAAGGCGTTCAGCGCGTGAACGGCATCATTGGAGAGATCAGCACCGCCGCTGCCGAGCAGAGCGACGGCATCTCGCAGGTCAACGTGGCCGTGACCCAGCTGGACCAGATGACACAGCAAAACGGCGCGCTGGTGGGCGAAAGCACCGCTGCCGCAGAAAACCTGCGCCAGCAGGCCCAGCGCCTGGCGGAGCTGGTGGCCGTGTTCCAGGTCAGTGGCAGTGCCACAGCGGGCATGGGCAACCCCGCCCCGCGCGCAATGGCATCCCCCCAGGGCAATGCCCTGCCAGCCTCCAGCGTGCGCCGCCTCGCGCGCTGAAGCTGCAGTGCGGACGACGGTTCCGCAGAGTTGCGGTGTGATGAGGCGCTGAAAAAATTCAGGATTTTTTCGGCTCCTCTCAACCCCATTCGCCCGCGCCATTCGTTTCACCCAGCACCACCACTTTTTTGATGGAGCTGCCATGAAACACCGTTCTCTCACCTTCCCCGCCCTCGCGACACTGGCCGCGCTGCTGGGTATGAGCCATCTACCTGCCCATGGCATTGGCCGCCTGGCCGATGTCACCATCGTGGACCGCGACACTGGCGCCACGCTGCCAGTGCACTACGCCCAAGGCGAATACTGGGTGGCCGGCCGCCCGGGCGCTCGGTATGCCATCAATGTGCGCAACCGGCTGGGCGAGCGGGTACTGGCCGTTCCTTCGGTGGACGGGGTCAACGTGCTCAGCGGCGAAACCGCTGCGTGGGACCAGGGCGGGTATGTGTTCTCGCCCTATGAGCGTTACCAGATCACCGGCTGGCGCAAGAGCAATAGCGAAGTCGCTGCGTTCGAGTTCTCGCACATTACCAACTCGTATGCCGCCCGCACGGGCCGCCCCGCTCACGTGGGCGTGATTGGCGTGGCGCTGTTCCGCGAACAGCCACCGGTGCCCTCGCCCGCCGTCGTCCCCGAGCCATACCGCCAGCGCCGTGATGGCAGCAACGGGATGGCCAACAGCCGGGGGCGCTTGCGCGAAGAGCCGGCGCCTGCGCTACCCTCGGCACAGTCGGCACCCGCACCGGCCGCCGCCGCGCCGTCGCCAGCGTCAGAGGCCGAGTCCTCGGCGCGCTCGATGTCTGCCGACAGTGCGGCCAAGGCGGCGCCTATCCCGTCGGCCAAGCTGGGAACGGCGCACGGCCAGCGCGAGACATCCGTTGTGTCGCACACCACTTTCACCCGGCTGCAACTCCGCCCTAACGAAATCATCAGCATCCGCTATGACAGCCGCGAAAACCTGATGGCTGCGGGCGTGATCCGCGAGCCCATCGCGCGGCCCCCTGTGCCCCGCGCGTTTCCACAGTCCGACAACCTGTCGTACGTTCCCGACCCGAGGTAGGCCTTGAGAGCATCTACCAGTACGCTGCCGCTGGTGCACGCGGGCCTCGCATAATCCGCGGGTGCCATCCGCCCCGCCCCACGACGATGCCGACGAGACGCTGATGCTGCGTTACGCCAGCGGCGACCTGGGTGCGTTCGACCAGCTCTACGCCCGGCACGAGCTGGCAGTGTGGCGGTTTGTGTTTCGCAGCGTGAAGGTGCAGGCCGTGGCCGACGACCTGCTGCAGGACGTGTGGTTTGCGGTGGCGCGCAACGCTGCCCGCTACGAGGTCAAGGCCAGGTTCCGCACCTGGCTGTTCACCTTGGCACACCACCGGCTGGTGGACCACCTGCGTACCGCCAAGCACCATGCCAGCCTGGATGCCAGCGACGACGATGCGCGCAGCCTGGCAGATACGCTGGTGGCGGACTCGGGCTTCGGGCCCGTGCGCCAGCTGCAGTCGCGCGAGCAGGCCGCCGCGCTCATCGCCGCCGTGGAGCAGTTGCCGCCAGAGCAGCGCGAGGCCTTTTTGTTGCAAGCCGAGGGAGACCTGAGCGTGCAAGAGATTGCCGAGGCCACCGGCGTGAACTTTGAAACCGCCAAAAGCCGCCTGCGCTACGCGCGGACCAGCCTGCGCCAGCACCTCAAGGAGTTTGTATGACCCGGCAGGATGACGAACTGGTCCGGCGCTACCAAGAGGCCAGCGAACAGGAAGGCGCCCGCCCCGGCGCGCATGTGCGCGATGCCGTGCGTGCGCACGCACAGATGGTGGCAGCGGCTGCGGCATCAGCCACCCCGGCAGCAGCCCCTGCCGCCAACCAGACCCACTGGAAGGTTTCGGCCCTGGCCACCTTGGCCGTGGTGGGGCTGACTGGCTTGCTGATGCTGCAGTTTGAGCGCGGCACGCCCGAAGAGCGGGACACCGCTTTCAGCCACCGCCGGACCGAGTCGCCTGCGCAGGCTCCTACGCCCCCGGCCCCTGCGGCCACACCAACGCTCCAGCCACCGGCAGAACCCCCATCGGTCACTCCGCCTGCACCGGAAAGCGCGCAGAAAAGTACGCGGAACAGCACCGGCCCGTCGGCCGACGCCATGCCCCCCAAGCCCGCCACGGTAGCCCCCCGCGCGGAATCCGGTGCCGAAAGGCGCGAGCGCGCATCAGTCTCCACTGCACCAGCCCTTCAAGAAACCGCTCCGGCTGCCCCCACCGCAGCAGCTGCACCAGCCACCCGCGCCCCGCTGGCGGACTCTGCAGCGCGCGACCACCAAGCGGCTGCTGCAGCCCCTGCCATGTCAAAAAATCTGGGCGCGGCCTTGCCCGTCACCATCTGGGAGGCCGCCCGCACGGGCCAAC
>NZ_JADHVT010000238.1 GCF_016783915.1 Acidovorax sp. | reverse complement strand
AGCGAGTCGCATAGCTGCTTGTCCGGCCCCTCGGGTATCCCGAATTCACATGCAATCCGTATAGATGGCTAGCGATGCATCTTGCGGAATTCCTTCACGTCCACCAGCGTCTTAAACCGGTGGTTCTCTTTGGTGATCCACTGCATGTTGTCGGGCCTGTCAGGGCCTCCGGCACATAGCGGCGTGATGTGGTCAACGTGGTAGCCGGGGCAGGCGCCGCGATGCTGGCCGGTGGATGGACACGCATGTTCAACCCGAAAGGCGCGGACTTGGGCGCGGTCGCGCTGTTGTGTGGCTCCTGCGGAAATCGCGCAGGCGGTCAGCAGAATTGCAGCGATTCCCTGTATGCGGCGCATGTCAGAGGCTCTGGTCTTTCGTCGACTTTTTGTTGGTATTGAAGTAAATGCGTACAGCGGATTCCATGCGGCCAATAGCGGCATCGGCCCCAGTTGTGTTGAACCGCAGTACAGCAAAGCTCACATCTTGCATTGGCATTGCCAGCGCAATCCGTTTTTGTCCCTGCAGAGCGGTCCGCACTGTGTCGAAAGGGGATAAGACAAGCCGATGGTATAGCTTGCCGTCCAATGTTGTTGTTGCAAGGCATTGCATGCTTATCGCAGCAGAGCCTTTTTCAGTGTTGATAACACCCGGGACATCCGACCCAGTCTCGCAGCCGCGCTGTGTTGCCAGTACCCAAAAGCAAGCGTCTACCTCCTTGTTGCACCATTGCCCGAACAAATTGCGGCTCTCGTTAACCACATACGCGAATGGCAACCCCTCTTCATCTTTGCCGCTGATCCATTCAGCGGCGGCTGGGTTGGCTGCCGCCAATGCGAACACAGCGCCTGCCGCTTTGACTATCCACAGCGATGTAATTTTCATACTTGCCTCCTAAAACTCTTCTCCGCGCCACACTTTTACGACGCGCGCAAACACCTCGAAATCCATCCCTTCGACAATGTCAAACGGGTCATATAGGGAGTTGTAGCTTTTGGCCCTCAGCACCAAGCCAGCCGCAGTCGGTATGCGCTGGAGTTGCTTCACAAATCCTTCCTCCCCAACGCGGAAGAAATAGATGCCATCCACGTCTGCGCGGTTGATGCCCCGGTCAACCAGCAGCGGGTCGCCTGGGTTGAAAAGCGGCTGCATTGATGGGCCAAACCCCGTGACGATAGCCAGGTTCTTGACTGATGTGATGCGGTGCACGTTCTCTTGTGCCCAGCGTTCCGATACGCGCCATTCCTTGATAACCCCCGGTTGCTCTGCCAAAACGATCCCCTTGCCCATCGACCCGCCAGTTTGAAACTGGCGGATTACGACATCACTAGTTTCTTGTTGTAACGAATGTGCAGAGGGTATGACGTTTACGCCGCCCACGGAAATTTCGGATTGCACGACCCCATCAGTCGGGTATGGAGCCTCTGCGCTGGACAAGCCCCAGTGTTCTGGGCCAACCACATCTGCAAAGTAGGTCCATAGCTTTGGCAGCTTCTCTTTGCCGATGGTCCCCCGGTTGATCCAGTCCTGAACGGACGGCGGTTTGACACCGAAGTACGCGGCAACCGCGACTTTGGAAACACCCTTCTTTTCGATGGCGGCGCGTATAGCCGCGCCAAGCTGTTCGCCTGTAAGCATCGCCTTATCTTCGATTAGGCAGTACATGTTAGGCAATTCCTATTGACCGAGATAAGGCCAAGCCTCATAATGAGGCTATGTCTAATGCAATTCTCAGGGCCGCAGAACAGCTTGGCGGTCAAGCGAGCCTGGCTCGCGCGATGGGGGTTCAGCCTCCGACTGTCAACCAGTGGGCCAAGGGCGACCGCCCGATTCCTGCTGAGCGCTGCCCACAAATCGAGGCCCTGACCTCTGGAAATGTTCGCTGCGAAGAACTCCGCCCCGATGTGAATTGGGCCGTTCTCCGCAAGCCATCCCGCAAAGCCAAGCCCACCCAAGCGGCCTGAGCCATGGCAACCCAAACCCTCCTCGCTGTTACGACGGCTTGCTCCTGCTCCGGCAGGGGCCTTTTTGATGCATCCCCCTTCATGGCCAAGCGCCAACCGGCTGCCCTCCGTGGTGTTGGTTGTGTGGGTCGGGTGCATCAAAAAGGCGATCTGTTTCGTGTCCTGCATGAAACAAATTTTTGCCCCACCGCAACCGGTAACTCAACCGGTAATTCGTTGATTTCTTTCTATCGAGGCAGCGATGGAACAACTTGCACTTCCCCTTCTCGGGCGCTTGGATGCGCCTGCAGCCGTACCGGCTTCCATGGTGTCCTGGGCCTCAACGTATCGCGAGGCTGTAAGGCTGGCGTGGCGTCTGCGCCGGGTGCACTACGCCACACAGCGCCAGCTTGCCGCCGAGGCGGGTTTGTACGCGCCGCATGTGTCGGACTACCTGTCAACGGACGACAAGCCGTCGCGCAGAAGTCTGCCAGCGGAGCACATCCCGGCTTTCGAGGCATTCGTTGGGAACACGCTGATCTCGCAGTGGATTGCCGGGAAAGCCAAGCTGACCGTGTTGGAGGAGATGCAAGCAACAAAGGCAGCCGCATGACCACCCTCTGGAACCCCCGCAAGCCCCTCAACCAGCCACCGCATTTCCGCACTGGCTCTCAGCACAGTGGAAAACCTGCGCGATGCCGTCAGCAAGGGTGTTTACTCGGGCGGTGGCGCACAAGCAAAAACGGCTGCGGCAAGCATCATCAACGGCCTGACAGGCATCAAGCCAAAGGGGTTTGTGGGGTCCGAGTTGTTCAACGCCAATGCGTCGGCCCTCGTGCTGGACCGCATCAAGACGCTGGGTCCAAACCCATCCAACGCAGACCGCGAATTCATTGAGCGCACGATTCCAAACCTCGACAAGAGCGCAGAAGCCCGGGATGCCCTGATCAACTTCATGGAGCAGAAGGCGCGCGGCTCGATTGATCTGTACAAGCGCGCAGACACGCACGCCCGCCAGAACAACGGACTCGCCGGGTTTGACCAGTTCGCCAAACCCAAGCCCGCACAGGGCAGCCTGACAAATTTGTCGAGAACTTCGTGATTCGCGGCAGCGTGGCGGATGCTTCGGCGGTGGCGCGCAATGCTCCAGTGGAAGAGGTGAAAACCGCCAGCCGCCGCCATCGGGGGTGCCGTTCTGGCCGGTGTGCTTGCCTGGCAGGTGCAGGCATGGCGCTACGACGCGCAGATTGCTGGCATCAAGGCCCAACATGCCGAAGCGATCGCAGCTTCTGCCAAGTCCGCCCTCCGCCTCACTGAACACTACCGGGAGAACGCTGATGCAGCACTCAGAAAAGCCGAAGCGCGCTCGGCTCAAAACAAGCGCGATGCTGACCGCCTGCGTGGCGAGCTTGATGGGCTGCGGGGCGACCTTGCCGAAGTGCCCGGTCGAATCCGCACCGCCTCCCGCGAGGCCGTCGATCAGTACGCCACTACCGCCAGTGTCGTATTCGATCAGTGCGTCCGAAGATATAGCGACCTGGCGGGCGCAGCTACGGGCCACGCCTCTGATGTCCAAACCCTGATGGATGCGTGGCCGTCAAAGCCGCGCTGATACGAAAGTGATACGGCACTACAGTTTCTACAGTGTAGCGACCCATTGAACTACGAGGAGGCAAGGCAGCCGCGCATTGTAGTGGCGCGCGCGGGCCTCTTGAGCCGCTTGGACCTCAGTCGTATTTCACGGTGTAGATGATGTCCACCGCGCTTTTCTCGCCGGTCTGCCCGCGCAGGGTGAGGCGGCGGGAGAGGTCGTAAAAGATGTAGAGCGTGCCCAGCGTGCCCGACAGGCTGCGTTCGTAGGTCACGTACAGGTCTTTGGACAGGCGTTTGCCGAAGGTAAGGGCGGCGGCGCTGGCGTCCTCACCCGTAGTGGCGCCGCGAAAGCCGATTTCGTCCAGGCCCAGGCGGCTGGCGGCGTTGGCCGTGGGGCTTTGGCCGCCGTTGCGGCCCAGCAGCGCCAAGGCGGCCTGTTGCAGCACGGCCGCTTCGGCCCCTCCGGCCGAGGCATTGCGGCCCAGCACCACCCACGACAGCTTTTCGGCATCGGGCAGTTCAGGGTCGGAATACAGCGTGACGCGTGGCGCCTGCGCGCTGCCGGTGACCTGCACGCCCGCGCGCACGCTGATGTTGGGGCGCAGCGCCAGGATGTCGAGCGAGGGGTTGTTGTACGGGCCGTTGAAGCGGATGAGGCCCGTCTCCACATCCAGCATCTGGCCCCAGGCGCGGTAGCGGCCCTGGTCGGTGCGCACCTCGCCGGTCACGCGCGGCGGTGCGCCGGGCACGGCGCTGCTGCGGATGTCCACCTCGCCCGTCAGCCGGGTGGTGATGCCCTGGCCCTGCAGTGCAAAGTCGCGCCCGAGGTTGAGGGTGATGGCGATGTCGGGAGGCTTGGCCGTCTCTGCCTGCGCCGCCACCTGGCTGGCCTTGGCGGCGGCCTGGGCCTTGGCCTGGTCTTCACGGTCCTTGGCGGCGGAGCGCACGACCACGTCCGATCCCAGGCTGGGTGCAGATTCATCGGGCAGGATGATGGTGGCGCGGTCAGTGGTGAGGTTGCCGCGCAGGCTGATCTGGCCCTGCTGCAATTGCGCCTGCACCTGGCCCGACACGCTGACCTGCCGGTCGGCACGCACCAGCACCTGCAGGGCCTTGGCCTCGGCCTGCAGTGACATGGTGATGCCTGACAGGCCTGTGCCTGTCGTGGCACTGTCGCCCCAGGCCACGCGGCCGGTAGCGGTCAGCATGCCGCCGTCTTGCGCAGCGGCCGTGCGGTTGCCGCTGAAGCCTGCGATGCGCGCGTTGCTGCCACGCCCGCCTTGCAGGCGGAACTCGGTGATGTTGAGCTGGTTGCCCTGCAGCGTGGCGCGCAGGCGGCCACCTTGCAGGTCCACTCCATCGACTACCGACCGCACCGCCATGTCGTCGGCCCCCAGAGTGCCTGCCCAGCGCGGGGCATCGCGCGTGCCCGACAAGGTGGCGCTGGCATCCAGCGTGCCGCGCACGCGC
>NZ_JADHVT010000070.1 GCF_016783915.1 Acidovorax sp. | reverse complement strand
TCGTGATGGGCGCGTCCCGGGGCATCGGCCTGGAGCTGGTGCGCCAGTACACCAGCGCAGGCCGCCGCGTGATCGCCACCGTGCGCGACGATGCCGGCCGCGAGCGCGTGCTGGCGCTGGGCGCCGAGGTGCTCACCGTGGATGTGGCCAACCCCGCCAGCGTGAGCGGCCTGGCCTGGCAGCTTGACGGCGAAAAGCTGGACCTGGCGCTGTATGTGGCCGGTGTCATCCGCCGCCCCAACGCGCTCACCCCACCCACGCAGCAAGACTTTGATGCCGTCATGCACACCAACGTGCTGGGCGCCATGCAGGCCATTCCGCAGGTGGCGCCCCTGGTGGCGGAGGCGGGCGGCGTGTTTGCGTTTCTGTCGTCCTCGATGTCACAGATTGGCAGCGTGCCGAACAGTGGCTCGTGGCTGTACCGCACCAGCAAGGCCGCGCTGAACATGGCGGTGGCCGCCGCGCAGCACGACTACCCTGGCGCCACGCTGGTCACCATCGACCCCGGCTGGGTGCAGACCGACATGGGCGGCGGCGGTGCGCCGCTGACGGTGGAAGACAGTGTGCGCGGCCTGCGCAGCACGCTGGCCAGCGTGACTGCTGCTGACAAGGGCCGCCTGCTGCACTACGACGGCCGCCGCGCTGCCCACTGGTAGTCCGCAAGCCACTAAGCCCCCGAATTTTGAACAACGACTCTGGAGACACTCCCATGCTGCTGACCCAAGACCAGGAAATGATCCGCGACGCGGTGCGCGACTTTGCGCAAACCGAGCTGTGGCCGAATGCCGCACGCTGGGACAAGGAACACCACTTCCCCAAGGAGGCCCACCAGGGCCTGGCCGCGCTGGGTGCCTACGGTATCTGCGTGCCCGAAGAGTTTGGCGGCGCCCACCTCGACTACGTCACGTTGGCGCTGGTGCTTGAAGAAATCGCTGCCGGTGATGGCGGCACGAGCACCGCCATCAGCGTGACCAACTGCCCCGTCAACGCCATCCTCATGCGCTACGGCAACGCGCAGCAAAAGCGCGACTGGCTCACACCCCTGGCACGTGGCGAGATGCTGGGCGCGTTTTGCCTGACCGAGCCGCATGTGGGCTCTGATGCTTCCGCCCTGCGCACCACGGCGGTGAAGCAGGGCGACGAATACGTGATCAACGGCGTCAAGCAGTTCATCACCAGCGGCAAGAACGGCCATGTGGCCATCGTCATCGCGGTGACCGACAAGGGCGCGGGCAAGAAGGGCATGAGCGCATTCCTCGTGCCCACCAGCAACCCGGGCTATGTGGTGGCGCGGCTGGAAGACAAGCTGGGCCAGCACAGCAGCGACACGGCGCAGATCAACTTCGACAACTGCCGCATCCCGGCCGAGAACCTGATTGGCGCCGAGGGCGAGGGCTACAAGATCGCCCTGGGCGCGCTCGAAGGCGGGCGCATCGGTATCGCTGCACAAAGCGTGGGCATGGCGCGCAGCGCGTTTGACGCGGCGCTGGCCTATTCCAAGGAGCGCGAGAGTTTTGGCACCGCCATCTTCAACCACCAGGCCGTGGGCTTTCGCCTGGCGGACTGCGCTACGCAGATCGAAGCCGCACGCCAGCTCATCTGGCACGCCGCCGCGCTGCGCGATGCCGGCAAGCCCTGCCTGAAGGAAGCCGCCATGGCCAAGCTGTTTGCCAGCGAGATGGGCGAGCGTGTGTGCAGCGCCGCCATCCAGACGCTGGGCGGCTACGGCGTGGTGAACGACTTCCCGGTGGAGCGCATCTACCGCGACGTGCGCGTCTGCCAGATCTACGAAGGCACGAGCGACGTGCAGAAGATCATCATCCAGCGCGCGCTGGTCTGAGACTGCGAGTCAGTTTCCTCGGCCGGCCTTTCGCCGGCCTTTCGGGTGCGGCTCAAAACCGCTCAGCCCCTGAGGCGCAACTCGCGCTCCAGAAGCGCCAGCCGCTCGGGCTCGGCATGGTGCCGGGCCACCGGCTGCACGCTGGCAAACACGGTGCGCGCTATTTCGGCGTGCCCGCTCCATGCCAGGGCCAGTGCGTAGTCGCAGGTGCACACGGCCATTGAGGGCCAGGCGCCCGGGGCCTTGCGCACCATCCCCAGAAACTGCTCACACGCCTTGCCCAGGTGGCTGGCGGCCTCGCCCGCCCGGGCCGGGTCGCGCAGCGCAATCATGCCCCGCACCCAGTCGATGAACGCTTGCCCGTGGGGTGGCAGCATGGCGGGCTGCAGCGTGTCCACGAGGCGCTGCGCTTCGTCGGTGTGGCCCGCGCGGGCCTCACCCAGGGCCAGGTCCAACTGCAAAGTGGGCTCTCCCGGCCGCTGCGCCATCAGCTCGCGCAGGCGGGCGGTAAAACCCGCATGGTCGCCCGTGGCCAGGGGCAAGGTATAGATGCGGGCCAAGAATTCGCCTTCGTCCGCCGGGCGCATGGGGTGGATGCGCAAGCGCAGGATGGCGGCGTCCACCCCTTCGGCGCGCGCCTCGAACCAGGCCATGCGCACGGCTGCGTCCCAGGCGGGCTGTCGCAAGAATGCATGCCGTTCGGCGGCGCGGGCCAGCCGCTGGGCCAGTACGTCCAGGCGGGGCAGGTCGCCCGTGGCGTGCGCGTGCAGCATCTGCTGGTACATGCGCTGAAACTGGTGCATGTAGGCAAACACCCCCAGCGGCGCCAGCATGGCCAGCACCAGAATCCCTTGCACCCACGCGCTCCACTGGCGCCACATGGCCAGCGCCACCAGGGCCGCGCACACCAGCAGCCAGGTGCGGTTGTTGCGCAGCAGCTGGCGCAGCGTGGTCCACAGGCCGGGGTTCTCCTGGGCTTCGATCTGGTCGCGCGCCAGCTGGCGCAGTGCCTTCACGTCCAGGGTGCCCAGTGCGTCGTCCGCCATCTCGGTCATCGCACGGGCATACAGCCCCGAGGTGTGCAGCTGCACCTGGGTCAGCGGGGGCTGCTGCAGCGCCGCAATGGCCTGCATGGCTTCTTCGGCCGTCTGGGCATGCACGAAGCCCTCGGTGGGGCGGCCTTGCGCATCCTGCGCCTGGTACAGCCAGCGGGGCTGGCCGGGCGGTGGGGTGGTCCCGGTAGCGGTCATGGCGTGGCTCCCTCCTCATATGACTTGCCAGCGTGTCGGTGTCGCCGGTCGTTGGCTGCGGATGGTAGGGGGCTGCGTGATCGCCGCGTGCAGCGGGCAGACGGGCGGTGCACCGCTGGCAGACGACCGGTGCCGTGATACCTGCCTTTGCCTGAGCAGGCCGCAGGCAACAACCGCACGTTCTGCGGCGGCCGGGGCTTCGAAAGACACCGGTAGGTGTACTGCCGCGCTATTGAAAAGGTAGCTGACTGTGCTTATGGGAAAGGAACCGCGCTCTGGTCCTGCCGCCTGTTGCTGGGGGCCAGCCACTGCGCCAGCACAGCGTGCAGTTCTGCAGGGTTCACGGGCTTGCGCAGCACCAGGTAGCCCTCGTCTTCTGCGTCCCGCAATGCGGGGGCGTCGAACTCGCCGCTGACCATCGCACCCCGGGCGGCAGGGCAGCGGGCCAGCAGCGTGCGCAGGAGGTCAAAGCCGCTCTCGCCCGAGCGCAGTCGCTGGTCGCAGAAGATGGCATCTGGCACCAGGCCTTCGTCCAGCCGGCCATGGGCTTCGGCCCCGGTGGTGGCATAGGCTGCCGTCACGCCCCAGGCTTCTAGCATGGCGCGCCAGGCCTTGAGCACCTGGGGGTCATCGTCCAGCACCAGGCACTGGCCCTGCAGCGGGCGGTCCACGATGGACTGGCGGTGTGCCGTTGCGGGGGCGGTGGACGCGCCTGCATCGGGTGCCACGTGGGCTGGCAGCCGCAGCCAGAAGCGCGAACCCTGTCCCGCCAGCGAACGTACGCCGTACGCCGCTCCCAACTGCTCGGCGCAGCGCGCCACCACAGCCAAGCCCAAGCCGTGCCCCGCTTCGTCCATCTGATCGGCCCGCGCTCCCCGGTAGTAGGGGTTGAACACCCGGGCCTGATCGGCGGGGGCGATGCCAATGCCCGTGTCCCGCACCTCCACCAGCCAGTCACCGCCGCGTGCGCGTGCGCTCACCAGCACCTTGCCCTGCGGTGTGTAGCGGATGGCGTTCTGCACCAGGTTCGCCAGCGCCTGGCGCAGCAGCACCGGCTCGGCCCACACGGTGGCGCCACGGCGCGGCAGCCGCAGCCGCAGGGTCAGGCCGCCGAGGCTGGCTTGCTCGCGGAAGAGGCGCACAACGTCCGCCAGCAGCGCGCCAAGGTCCACGGCGGCTTTGTGGCCCAGCGGCTGCCCCGACTCCAGGCGCGACAGGTCCAGCAGCGCATTGAACAGCTGGCTCATGGCCAGCATGCTGGTGCGCAGGTCGGCCACCAGCGGGCGCAGGACCGGGTCGGTATTGCGCAGGTTGATCGCCTCCACCATCAAGGACATGGCGTGCACGGGTTGGCGTAGGTCGTGGCTGGCGGTGGCGAGGAACAGGTTTTTCTCGGTCAGGGCGCCTTCCGCCTGGCGCCGGGCTGCGGCCAGGGCCTCATTGGCAGTGCGCGTGCGGCGGTACAGCCAGAAGCTGGCGCCCGCCGCAAGCAGTGCCAGTGCCACCGCAGCCGCCAGTCCGATCTGCTGCATGCGGCGCACGCGCAACTCGGCATCCTGCACCCGGTTGGCCTGCGCCAGCTGCTCGATCTGGCGCTGCCGTTCAGCGCTGTCAAAGCGCTCCTGCAAGGTCGTCACAGCCTGGTCGCGCTCGGTATGGAACAGCTCCTTGGCCAGCGCCTGCTGCTTGCGGGTGGTGGCCATGGCCTCGCGGTACAGGCCGGCTTGCTCGTACATGCGCGACAGCTCGCCCAGCAACTGCTCTTCCATGGGCAGGGAGCCCGCTTCGTGCACAAACCGGATACCCGCCTCCACCTCGTGCACGCCGGCCGCAATGCGGCCCTGGCCCATGAGTGCAAAGCCCAGATTGGCTTGCGCCATTGCGGCCCCGTTCAGCTCGTGTGCATTGCGGTACGCGGCCAGGGCCTCGCGCATCACGGGCTCGGCCGCGGCATACGCCTTGCGCTGCAGCAGGACGTCGCCCAGGTTGTTCAGCGCCGTGGCCTGGAGCCCGGTGAGCCCTCCAGCGCGGGCGATCTGCAGGGACTGCCGGTAGGCGGCCACGGCGGTGTCGAGGTTGCCCTGCACGTTTTCCACATTGCCACGGTGCAGGTGCAGCCAGCCCAGCGCCTGCCGGGCGTCCAGCTTTTCGGCCAGGGGCAACGCCTCGCGGATGGTTTGCAGCGCCCGGTCCGGGTTCTTCATGTCGAAGTGCAGCAGCTCCAGGTGGGTGCGCGACCGCAACTCAGACGTGGCTGCCTGGCTTGGCAGCGTGCGTGAGAGTTCCAGGCTGCGCAGCAGGTGGGTCATCGCCGTTTCGAACTGGCCGTTGCCGCTGTGCAGTGCGCCCAGCGTCAGGTGGTAGAGCCAGCGCACCCAGGGGTCGGGTGCGCGCTCGGCGGCTACCGCTTCGCGCGCCAGTGCGTCCAGTCCGGCGCGTGTTTTTCCCGCCACGGCCAGTTGCCGGGCCTCGAAGCAGACGGCCAGCACCTGCGACGACGGATCTTTCTGCGCAGCGGCGAGCGCCTTCAGCTGCGCAATGCCCTCGGTCACCACCGTCGCCTGCCCGGTCTCGAAGGCCGCGTCTGTCAGCGCCGCCAAGTAAGTGCGCCGGGTCGCGGCATCGGCCGCGTTGGCAAAACGTGCCGCGGCGGCCTGCAGCGCCTGCACGGCCTCGGCGCTGTTGCGTTGCGACAGGTTTTGCAGCCGGTCCAGCTCGGCCAGGTCCGGGTTCAGTGCCTGCGCCCTTACGGGCAATGCTGTCTGCAGGCACAAGGCCGCGACCAGCACCACAGCCCGGACAAGGCGCATCAGGGCAGCTCCAGCCGCCGCCCGCGCAGCAGGGTGATGGCCTCGACCCGTGTGCGCACCCGCAGCCGCTCCAGGATGCCCGTCACGTGCTCCTTCACGGTGCTCTCTGCAATATCCAGTTGCGATGCAATGCGCTTGTTGGGCAGCCCCTGCAGCACCAGCGCCAGGATCTGGCCCTGCCGCGCAGACAGGCCCAGCTCGGCCGGTGTCACCGGCAGGTCGCGGCTGCGCAGCGGCTGGCTGCCCGGATGGCCCGGCTCAAACCAGACCAGCCCGCTCAGCAAGGCCTCCACCGCCAGCCCGAAGGTTTCAGGCGCCGCTTGTTTGTGTATGAAGCCCTGCGCGCCTGCCTGCCGGGCCTGGTCCATCACGGCGGGGTCATCGTCGCCACTGATCACCGCGATGGGCATTCCGGGGCAGTGGTTGCGCACCTGGGCGATCAGGCCCACGGCGGCGCCTTCTGCCAGCCAGAAGTCGATGAGCGCGATGGCCGGCGTGCCCCGCGTGTCCACCCAGCGCAGAAGGTCGTTTGCCCCTGCGGCCACCACTACGTCCATCTGCGGCAGTCGGGCGCGCAGGAATTCGGCCATGCCGTGTGCCACCAACGGATGGTCGTCAAGGATGAGCGCGTAATGAGAGGTGGAGGACATGCGGTGGTGGAGGGGCGTAACCCGGCGGGATGCCGGTGCCAGAAGGTATGCCTGCGGGCAAATTCTGCCAAGTGTTCAGCAGGACGGACGGCGCGCAAACCCTACCAGCGTAGGGTTTCGCCCGGGATGGGGTGCTGCACAGAATCCGCGCTCCATTCACCATCACGAGGTTTCTGTTCATGACACGACAAGCCAGCGCAACGGGTGCCGGGCGCACCTGGCACTCTGCACGACCTATCTTCTGCTGGGCCCCCCTGGGCCTGGCGGCCGCCTTGCTGTTGGGTTGTGGCGGTGGTGATGACGACAATGGCACGCCTCCGCCCAGCGCTGGTGCATTCAGTATCAGCGGCGCGGTCAGCGGCTTGGGGGCTGGCAAAACGGTGACGCTGCAGAACGCCGGCAAGGACGACCTGACCGTGAATGCCAATGGCAACTTCGTGTTCGCCACGCGCCTGGACAACGGCATTGCCTATGCCGTCACCGTGAAGACCCAGCCCAGCGGGCAGCGCTGCACGGTGACGGAAGGCACCGGCACAGCCACTGCCAACGTGAGCAACGTGCAGGTGCGCTGCGAAAACCTGGCGGCTGCCACCTACACGGTGGGCGGCTCGGTCAGCGGCCTGGCGGGTAGCGCGGTGGCGTTGCAGAACAACGGGCGCGACGATCTGTCGGTCTCCAGCAACGGCGGCTTCACGTTCGGCACGGCACTGGCGGGTGGCACGGCCTACGCCATCACGGTGCGCACGCAGCCTTCGGGCCAGAGCTGCACGGTGCGCAACGGAACGGGCACGGTAGGGTCGGCCAATGTGAGTTCGGTGGACGTGAGCTGCGCGACGGCGGCGCTGGGGCTGCCAGAGGGCGACTGGAAGCAGGAGCTGTGCGTGGTGGTGCGGCCAGGAACCTGGGGACGCTCGCTGTGGCGCATCACCCGCCAGAGCGACACCCGCGTGACGGGGCAGATCGGTGTGGTGACCTATGCCGACGCCAGCTGTTCCGGCACGGGCACCGTCGCAGGTCCGCTGACCGATGTGGGCAATGTGGCGTTCGACCGCAACGGCAGCACGGCCACGCTGACCGCGTTCTGGGGGCTGTGGACCCAGCCGTCGGGCCTGACATCGCGCGCTGTCTGGGCACGCAAGGGGCCCCGCCTGTGCATCTTTGGCGATCAGATACCCACCGCGTTCCCGACAGCGGCCAGCGTGGAGAGCTACGTGGACACCGTTTTGCCCGCCAGGACCTGCTACACGCAAAACTGAGTGCTGGGGGCTGTACGGCCCCCCAATCAACCCAAAGTCCCCGCAGCGAACGAAGTTGCTGCGGGGGCTTTTCTTTGATCGGATGTGATCCGCTTTGTGCTGGAGTGCGCCCATGGCTGCAGTGCCACCCGCCCCGGTGTCCCCGGGGCATCCCTCAGGCTTCAGCGAGCGAGTTCCGCCGCTGTGGCCGCATCCAGCCGCCCGGATGTGGGCAGTCCTTTGTCCTTCTGAAAGGCGCGCAGCGCTGCGGTGGTCTTGCCGCCCATGGCGCCATCAGGCGTGCCCGCGTTGTAGCCCAGCTCATTCAGACGCGCCTGCGCATCGCGCAGCGAAAGTCCTGCGGTGGCTCCATTGCTTTGCGCGGCAGCACGCACGGCCGATGTCTGCGAGGGTGGCGCGGCGCCGTCCACACTCAGCCGCCCGCCACCCCCCAGGCCCTGGCCCTTCACCGTCTGGGCGCGGTAGTTGCGCAGCGACTGCACCATCTGGTTGAACGCATCCATGAAGGCGGCCGCAATTACCTTGCCTTCTGCCGTGTTGGAGTAGCCCCCCATGCGCGCGCCGCCCGAGCCGCCCAGCAGTTGCCCCATGGCACCAAAGTCGGTCTTGGCGGCACTGCCTTCCGACGCAGCCACCTGCACGCCAGAGCGGTTGTCGATGAGCGTGAGCAGCGCGCTGGCCTCCTTGGTGTTCATGTTACCGCCGATGGCTGCCAGCAGGCCCCCTGCACGGCCACCGACCAGGCCGCCCAGCGAGGCGGAGGCACCGCCTGCATTGTTGTTCTGGAACACGATTTCGGGCGACAGGCCATAGTCCGAGGCCACCATCTGCCCCTGGCCAAACTGGCTGCCCTGCCGCATTTCGCCCGACTGCATCAGCGCGCGCTCGCGCGTCATCGCGTTCATGCCGGCTGCGCCACGCTCCACCACCACAAAACAGTTGGACTGCTGCACCAGCAGGCGCAGCAGGTTGGCGGTGGGTGGCAGGCGGTATTGGTCGCGCAGGATGGTGTACCAGCCGGCCTGCTGGTTTTCGATCAGGGAGACGGTGCCCAGCGGGCTTTCGCAACGCTCCAGCGAGTCGCTGGCGCCGGTGGAGGCTCCGCCGGCAGCGCTGCCGGTGGCCACGGTCTTGGCATCGGCGCTGCCTATGCGCATGTTGGTGGTCTCGCAGCCGCTCAGCAGTGCAGCAGCAGCCACGGCAGCGCTGACTGCGCACAGGCGTAGCGGGGTGGTTGAACGGGGCGGGGTGGCAGCGGCACGCGCGCGGCGCAGCGGGGCAGAAAGGGTGATGGTCATGGTGACGGATGTGGCCGCATGTGCAGCGAAAGGGAGGAACACAAAGTCCTGATCTTTCGCCGTGCAGCCAATCACCGGCAACCCGACAGAGGTAGGGTGCAAGGGGTGGCACACCCGGCCCGGGGTGCGCCACCGCGCTTGTCAGAACGGTCAGCTGCTCGACAGCGCCGCGCTCTGCAACTGCACCAGCGTCACAAACTCCAGCGCGCGGGCATGGGTGCATTCCAGGATCACCGGCGGTGCCACACCCGCCTCGTAGGCTTCCTTCCAGCGCAGGGCGCACAGGCACCAGCGGTTGTTGGCCTTGAGTCCTGCAAACCGGTACTCGGGCCGCGGGGTGATGAGGTCATTGCCCCGCGACAGCGAGAAGTCCAGAAACGCCTGTGTCATGCGTGCGCAGATCACGTGGGTGCCGTGGTCGTGCTCGTCGGTGTTGCAGCAGCCATCGCGGTAGTAGCCGGTCAGCGGGTCGTAGGAGCAGGGCATCAGCAGGGTGCCCAGAACGTTCAGTGCAGTCATATCGGGTCGCGTGTGTTGTGAGGGCCTATGGGGGCGCAGATTGTTGGAGTGGGCGCGGGGCGGCTCAGCCCTCTTCGCCACGGCGGCGCAGCACCACGGTGATCTGCCCGTTGGTCTCAATGGTGGCGCGTTCCACCTCGTGCGCGTGCAGGCAGCCACCGGCGCGCAGTGCGGCCTCCACGTCGTCGCGGGTCAGCAGCTCCTTGCGCATCAGCGCCTGGTTCAGCTCGCCCTGGTGGATCAGCACCTGGGCCTTGCCGTCCACCCAGCGCCCGATGCGCGGGAAGTGAAACGCCAGCCGCGCCAGCGCCACGTGCAGCAGCATTAGCGTGCTGGCAGAGATCAGCCCGCCCACGAGCGAGTTGTCGCCCGCGTTCATCGAGTTCTGCACCGCGTTCGACAGGATCAGCAGCAGGATCAGGTCAAACGGCTCGTACTGCCCTGTCTGCCGCTTGCCCGACAGGCGCATGAACACCAGCAAGAACAGATACACCACCACGCCGCGCAGCACAAACTCCCACCACGGCACACTCATTTGCCACATTGCAAGGTTCCTTGTTGGATGCTTGGGTGGGGCCAGTCTACGGCCTGCGGCTTGCCCCTCATTCGCTGAGCGAAAATCCCGGGCAATCCCCCGCACGGCTCCGGCACAGTGCGCCCTCATTGCAGTGGCGGCCGAGCGGGCCTCCTCTGCTGCCCCCATCGAAAGTACCGCCCCATGCAACGCCGCCAATTCCACCAAACCAGCCTCATGGGTGCGCTGCTGTGCGCCACCGCGCAGCACGCCTGGGCGCTGTCGCTGGGCGACCTCACCAATGCCGACGCCTCCAGCGGCCTCAAGGCCGCGCTGACCCAGGGGGCGCAGGCGGCGGTGTCGCTGCTGGGCCGCAACGACGGGTTTCTGGGCAACCCCAAGGTGCGCATCGGCCTGCCCGGCTACTTGGACGACGCCGCCAAGGTGATGAAGTCGCTGGGCCAGGGCAAGCGCATCGATGAGCTGGTGGTGTCCATCAACCGCGCCGCCGAAGCGGCCGTGCCCATGGGCAAGGACCTGCTGGTGGGCGCGGTGCAGAACATGACGGTGACCGACGCCAAGAACATCCTCACCGGTGGCGATAACTCGGTGACCGCCTTTTTTGCCGACAAGACGCGCACGCCACTGGGCCAGCGCTTTCTGCCCGTGGTGAACGAGGCCACGGAGAAAGTCGGCCTCACGCAGAAATACAACGCCTTCGCGGGCAAGGCCGCGAGTTTTGGCTTGCTGAAGGCCGAAGACGCCAACCTGGCGCAGTACGTGACCGGCAAGACGCTGGATGGCCTGTACCTCATGATCGGCGAGGAAGAGCGTCGCATTCGCCAGGACCCGGCTGCTGCAGGCACCGCCATCGCGCGCAAGGTGTTTGGTGCCTTGCGCTGAGAGACGTCACGATGCCTTTGCCACAGCCTAACGACCCCTGCCCCTGCGGGCGCCTGGCGCCTGCGAGCCCGGGTGGCAGCAAGGGCAAAGGTACATCGCACTTGCCCTTCGCCAGTTGCTGCGGCCGCTATGTCCCTGCACCCGGGGCCGATGTAATCGCTGCCCCTGATGCAGAAAGCCTCATGCGATCGCGCTACACCGCCTTTGCGTGCGAGCGGGCCGACTACCTGCAGGCCACTTGGCACGCCAGCACGCGCCCGGCCACGCTCGACTTTGATGCGGGGGCCAAATGGCTCGGGCTGGACGTGCGCCGATACGTCGCCACCGATGCCGACCACGCCGTGGTCGAGTTTGTGGCCCGCTACCGTGTCGCTGGGCGCGCCGTGCGCCTGCACGAGACCAGCCGTTTTGTGCGCGAGGAGGGGCGCTGGTTGTATGTCGATGGAGACCTCCATGGCTGAAATTCAAGCCAAAACCACCTCAAGCGATAGTGCAATATGCCTTGATAGCTATGAAATTTGAAGCAATCCTGTTTGACTGTGACGGCGTGCTGGTGGATAGCGAGCCCATCACCAACGGCGTGCTGCGCGACATGCTGGCCGAGGCCGGGTGGGTGCTGACGCCGGATGAGTGCATGCGCCTCTTCATCGGCAAGATGGTGCGCAGCGAGGCCGCGCGCATTGAGCACCACACGGGCCGTCCGCTGACCGACGAATGGATGTCCGCCTTCTACGCGCGCCGCAATGCTGCGCTGGAGGCGCAGCTCACCGCCATCGAGCACATCCACGGCGCTGTCGAGCGTGTGCACGCCCACCATGGCGGGCGCATTGCCTGTGCCTCGGGGGCCGACCGTTTCAAAGTCGAGATGCAGCTGGCCAAGGTGGGCCTGGCGCCGTACTTTGCGGGCCGCATCTTCAGCGGCCACGAGATGCCCGCCACCAAGCCCGCGCCCGACGTGTACCTCGCCGCCGCGGCAGCGCTGCAGGCCGCGCCCACGCGCTGTGCGGTGGTCGAAGACACCGTGACCGGCGTTACCGCCGGTGTGGCTGCCGGGGCCACCGTGTTTGCTTACGCCCCGCTGGACGATGGAGCCGCGCTGCGGGCGGCAGGGGCGCACCACGTGTTTCGCAGCATGGCCGAGCTGCCCGCTTTTCTCGGCTGCTGACACGGGTGCACAGAAAAAAGGGACATGGCGATGAACACCTTCGCGCGGGCCATGAAGCACACGGTAGTGGCCGCCGCCCTGGCGCTGCTGGCGGGCTGTTCGTCGGTCAAACCCTGGATCAACGAACCCCTGCCTGCGGGCGATCAGAATATCCCTGTGCGCAAGTCCGAGCGCGACCCGACCATCCTCGTGGCCGTCACGCTGTCAGGCGGTGGGGCGCGGGCCGCCGCGTTTGGCTATGGCGTGCTGACCGAGCTGCAGCAAACGCGGTTTGTGTGGAACGGCAACCCCACCACCTTGCTGGACGCTACCGATGTGGTCAGCGGTGTGTCGGGCGGCAGCATTGTGGCGGCCTACTTTGCAGCGCATGGCATTGAGGGGCTGCCACGCTTTGAGCAGGACTTTCTGCGCCAGAACTTCCAGAACAGCCTCATCACCCAGGCGCTGCGCCCGGGCAATCTTATCGACCTGACCTCCCCCTGGCTGGGCCGTTCGCACCTGCTGGCGCGACGGCTGGACGAGCTGTATGGCGGCCTCACCTTTGGCGACGTGGAGCGGCGCCCGCGCCACCCGCAGCTGTTCATCACCGCCACCGACATGTCGCTGGGCACCGGCTTTGAGTTCACCTGGGAGCAGTTTTCGCTGATCTGCTCGGACCTGCGCAAGGTGCCGCTGTCGTTCGCCGTGGCGGCCTCGTCGGCGGTGCCGCTGCTGCTGAGCCCGATGACGCTCAAGAACTACGCCGACCAGTGCCCCGATCGTCCCTCCCCAGCGGTCGCAGGGGCGGCGGGGGGCGACTACCGCGTGCGGCTCAATCGCGCCCATGAACTGAACTATGTGGATGCGCAGCGCAAGCCCTACATCCATCTGGTCGATGGCGGCCTGGCCGACAACCTGGGGGTGCAGCGCCTGCTGGACCGCGCCCTGGCTAATGGCGGCCTGCGCCAGACCTTCAGCGAGGTTGGCATACCGCCTGCCACCATCCGCAAGCTGGTGCTGATCACGGTGAACGCCGAGCGCGACCCCTCGGTCAACATCGACATGAGCGACAAGGTGCCCAACATGGCGCAGGTGGTGGATGCCCTGCTGTTTGGCACCGGCGCCCGCGCCACGCGCGAGACGCAAGAGTTCTTGCGCGACATCACACGCCAATGGCAGCGCTCGCTGGCGTCAGGCCCCACCGGCGCCAACGACGTGTTCGCGCCCGAGGCAGAGATCCATGTCATTTCCGTCAACCTGCGCGACGCCCCCGACGACATTGCGCGCCGCCGCCTGCTGCAGGTGCCCACGGCGTTCTCGATCACATCGGAAGAAGTCACCGACCTCATCGAGGCGGGCGGCAGCGTGCTGCGCCACTCGCCCGAGTTCCGGGCGCTGGTGCAATCGCTGCTCAGCCCCGAGCCCCATGCGCCGCATGCACCGCCAGCGGGGCTGCAGGCCAAGGACTGAGGGCGCGCGCTCAGGGCCGCGTATCCGGCGCCGGGGTCGTGGGCACGGCCTGTTCCTCTGCCGCCCGCACCTGCACTTCCATCGCGCGCTGGTAGCCCAGCCGCTGCTGCAGCCGCTGCCAATACGCTTGCGTAGCGGGCCCAAACTGCGGCGCCAGCCCCAGGTGCTGCGCCAGCAGCAATGCATACCCCACCGCCACATCCGCCGCCGTGAAGCGTCCCGCGCACAAGTGCTCGCTGCCGCTGTGGGTCAGGGCCGTTTCCACCGCGCGCAGCCGTGCCAGAAACCAGCGGCTGTAGTCCTCCACCACCTGCGGCTGCTTGCGCTCTGCGGTCTCAAACCGGCCATAGCGCAGCACCAGCGTCTGCGGAAAGGTCAGCGTCGCATCGCTCATGTGCAGCCAGTTCAGGTACGCGCCATACGCCGGGTGCGTGGGCGCCACATCCAGCCCTGCGTCGGGGTGCGTGGCGGCCAGGTACTGGCACATGGCCGCCGATTCGGTCATGCGGACATCGCCCTGCACCAGCAGCGGCACCGTGCCCAGCGGGTTCTCGTCCAGAAACCACCGGGCCTTGGCGCGGGGCGGGAAGGGCAGCATGTGGAGCTGGTAGGGCAGTTGCAGCTCTTCGAGCATCCACAGGGGGCGGAAGGAGCGGGCGCTGATGCAGTGGTGGAGATGGAGCATGGGTGCGTGTACGCGTGACTGTGACTGTCCTTAGCTTAGCTTGCGACGCACGGTGGTCAGAAGCGAGGACGTTGGTGAAAGTACTGCCGGGCAGTCTTCTGGTGAGCCGTGTTGTGCAGAGCGGGATAGCTATTACGGTGCCAACCAAGAATCGTATCGCTGCAAGTGGGCGTGAAAAAGCGCTGCATAGTCTGAAGGTGCCGCAGCGATCACACTGGGCCGTACTGCGAGGCTGTAGCGCCAAGCACCTATCTTCGGCATTCCCTCAAAGATCGCTGCATTTTTTTCAGGCGCCAGCCCTTCAAAATAGCGAAATACGGGAGCGAACACGGCGTCTACCATGCTGAACTGGTCTCCTCCAAAGTAAGGGCCAGTACCGAGCGCGTCTTCCAGACGGTCAAGCTTGTCCCTGAAAGCCACGGCTTTCATGCCGGCTGCGGTGGAATCCTTGGCATTCAAGTAACCCCAGGCATCGGCCAGAGTCGCCGATCCAAACTCGATCCAGGCACGGTGTTGCGCGCGTACCAGTGGGTCGCCAGGGTGCAGCGGTGCACCGGCCTGTGTCTCTTCCAGATACTCGCAGATGGCCATGCTTTCGAACAACACCTTGTGCGTACCGTTGTGGTCATGGATTTTGAGCAAGGGCACTTTGCTGGTCGGAGACATCGCCAGGAACCAAGCAGGCTTTGCCGAAAGGTCCACGTCAATCCTGGTGAAGGGAATGCCCTTTTCCAGCAGCACGATAGCGGCGCGCTGTACGAATGGGCAGAGAGGGTGGCTGATGAGGCTGAGTGCAGAGGTTGACATAGGTGGTTTAAGAATGATGGGCGAAGTCCTGCACAGGTAGCGCGTTGCGCGAAGAAACCTTCCTTGATTTCTGCTCTGGGGCTTCTGACGGCTGTTGAGCCTATTTCTGTGTATTCGATATCTTTTTGGAAAAGTTGACGTCAAAGTAGTCCCGCCAAGCGACGATGCAATCGCCTTCCACCTCGAAGATACCCATCACCTTTACGGCGGCGACGGAACTCCCATCAGCGCGGACGAAGCGGTCGAGTCGCTCGGTCAGCACACGATTGCCATCCGCAGCGATGGCAAGCATGTCGAAATGAACAGCGGAGATGTCGGATGATTTGCCGGGGCGATTGAGAAACGCCAGTGCCTCTTCGATACCTGTTGTTGTCGACACGCCTTCATTGACCCAGACGGTTCTTGGGGTGAACCATTGCCGAATTGCAGAGGTTCCGTTGTCCTTCAGGAAGGCAGCGCTGAAGGCGGTGACGGTTTCGATGGGTGTTCGCAACTTTCGATGCTCTGCCTCGCTGGGCGTGCTGCAGGTCTGCGACCTAACCGTCGGTGAAAAAAAGGCGACAGCCATTGCCAACAGCGCAAACTTCATTTGAACTTCTCCCGGTGGTTTGGTTGTGAAATACGACGCGCTGTCCACCTACAGCAGCTGCCCGCCCGACACATCGAACGACGTGCCATTGGCCCAGGCCAAGTCGCTCGAAAGAATGGCCGCCACGGCTCTCCCGATGTCATCAGGCTGGCCCACGCGTCCCAGGGCGATACCTTGAGCGACGTAGGCATTGATTCCTTCGTTATCACGCACCGCGCCGCCCATGAAGTCGGTTGCGATGGCGCCCGGCGCGATCGTGTTCACCCGGATGCGGCGCTCGCCCAGTTCGACGGCCATGTAGCGTGTCAACACTTCGACGGCGGCCTTGACCGCCGCGTACACGCTGTAGCCGGGCAGCGTGAAACGCGTGAAGCCCGTTGACATGTTCAGGATGCTGCCGCCGTCTTCGAGAAGTGGTAGCAGCTGCTGTGTCAGGAACAGCGGTGCGCGCAGATGGGCGTCCACGAGTGCGTCGAACTGTGCTTCGGTCGTTTCGGCGAACGGGGCATGCAAGCCTATGCCAGCGTTGTTGACGAGGTAGTCAAAACGGGGGCGCTGAAAGCGATCCTGCAAGGACGCACGGACTGCTTCGCCGAATGCGGGAAAGGACGCGGTGTCAGCCACATCCAGCCGGAGCATCACCGCCTTGCCGCCGCTTTCTTCAATCTGTCGCTGAAGCGCAGCTGCCTCATCCTGGCCCGTACGATAGGTGCCGACAATGCCGATGCCCCGCTCGGCCAGATGCAGGGCCATGTTGCGGCCAAGCCCACGGCTCGCGCCGGTAATCAGAGCAATTTTTGCTGTCATGGGTGAACTCACTTCATTTCTGTGCTTGAAATGGCGGATATCGCCAAGAGCTCACAATTTAGGGCGAAGCGCTTTTCAGGGCTTGCCCGATGCGCTTGTTCTCTTGCACGATTGACTCATTCGCTGTGATAACCGCCGAGCTACCCATGGACACCCACCTTTCGAGCCCGCTGGAAACTGTGGTGCACAGCATCCAACCCGGTACTTTGAAGTCGAACATTCCCCGCATCGAGTTACATGTCGATCAAGGACAGGAAAGTGAGAACGCTTGCCAGTACCGCGCCATGGCGTGTTTCATCCTGCAAGGAAGCAAACGCGTCTCCTTCGGTGACAAGGTGCTGCGCTACGAGGCGGGCCACTATCTGGTTAGCGCGCTGGATCTGCCGCTGATGGGGCAGGTCTACAGTGATGCCCAGCAACGGCCCTATGTCGCTCTGACGCTGGTTTTGGATCCGGTGCTACTCAATGAATTGATCCTGTCCATGCCTGTTTCGAGTGATGGCGAAAGTAGCGAATTTGGGCTATCGACTGCACCCATGAACCGGGAGCTGGAGGATGTTTTGGCCCGTTCCCTGGTGCTTATGGGGCGGCCGCAGGATGTCCCGGTTCTTGCCCCCCTGCTTGAGCGAGAACTGCTGTATCGGCTGTTGTCAGGTCCGCATGGAAAGCTGTTGCGCCAGATTGCAAGTGCCAAGGGACCCTTGCCTAAGGTGCGAAAAGCCATCGGCTGGATTGGTCAGAACTTTGACAGGTCATTCAAGGTCGAGGATGTCGGCGTGGCCTGCGGGATGAGCCGCGCCAGTCTGAATCGCAGCTTTCGGGAGATCACGGGTCTCAGTCCGTTGCAGTACCAGAAGCAGCTGCGGCTACTGGAGGCGCGTCGCCTGTTGATAGGCGGGGAGCACAACGTATCCGGTGCGGCGTTTGCAGTGGGATACGAGAGTTCTTCGCAGTTCAGTCGCGACTACCTGAGGCACTTTGAAGCCACCCCCAGCGAGGACTTGCGACGGACTGTGCATGCCAACTCTGGGGTTTAGAAAAAGCGACAAACACAGCACCAGGGTTCTGGTGCTTTCGCCGTCATTCGAGTCGCGTTGGAACTTGGTTTGAATGGTGTCTGGCGTCGGGCTGGTGAAGATGCTCTCTTACACAGGCGCTTGTTCTGGGATGTAAATAGAAAAGCATCCAGCGGATCGACCCCATTCAATCTGTTTTCTGCTCACGCCTACGGCACCCGCACCACTCTCCGAAACTCCGCCGGCGACTGCCCCGTCCACCCGCGGAACGCCCGGATAAAACTCTTCTCGTTCTCGAACCCCGCCGCCTCGGCCACCTGCTTGATTGGCCTTTGCGTGCGGTGCAGCAGCTCCACCGCGCGGGTGCGGCGCACCTCGTCTTTCAGGCCTTGCAGCGTGGCTCCTTCTTCCTTCAGTTGCCGGTGTAGCGTACGCGGTGACACATGCAGCAGCGCGGCCAGCGATTCGGCGCTGTGCTGGGGCAGGGCGTGGGCCGGTTGCCCCGGCAGGGGCGCGGCCAGCAATTGGCGCACGCGCTGCACCAGCAGGCGGTCGCGGCGGTAGTGCAGCACCGTCAGGGGCAGGGCGTGTTGCAGCATCTGGCGCAGGGCCTGCTCGTCGCGGCGCAGGGGCAGGTGCAGGTAGCGGGCGTCGAAGTGGATGGCGGTGCGTGGCGCGTGGAAGGTGACGGGGCCTCGGAACAGCACGGCATACGCATCAGAGTGCGGGGGCGCATCAAAGGTAAATTCTGCGGCAATGAGCGGAATGCGCGAGTCCACCATCCAGCAGGCCAGGCCGTGGGCGTTGCGCAGCACGGATACCAGGCAGAACTCGCGCAGCACGCCCAGGTCGCGGGCCTCGGTGATGGCCAGGGTGGCGGTGTCGCCTTGGGTGGTGAGGTGCAGGGCAATGTCGTCCGCCAGCAGCCCATGGTGGCGGCACCAGCGGGCCAGGGCCACCTGCAGCGTGGGCGAGCTGATGCTGGCGCGCGCCAGCATGCCGTAGCTGCCCCAGGGCAGGCGGCGGCTGAACCAGCCCAGGGCTTCGTCGTCCAGCTCCTGCATGGCGGCGTCGGAGATCTGCTCCATCTGCCAGGCGGTGATGCGGGCACTGTCATCGCGCAGCAGCTGCGGCGCAATCTGTGCCTGGGCCAGGGCACGTTCGGGGCTCAGGTCGCGCCGCTCGTACGCCAGAACAATGGCACGCACAAAGGCGATGGGCGTTGCGGCAGGGGCAGATGGAGTGGTTGGGAGACGATGGTCGGTGGGGGCGGTGGTCTTCACGCCACAGAGTGTGCCAGCCATGGCACGATTTGCAACCATTGTGTCCACCCGCCAAGGGTTCAGGCTTCTATGCTTACGGATCGCCCGCCCGCATGTTCTTGCGGAGCAGGCCGCATGACAGAGCCGAGGAGACAAACCCGTGACGAGTGCAGCCTCAACGAACCCCGCACCACTGGTGGACAGTTACGCCCGTGGCGCCACCGATGTTCCCCTGATCGAGCAGACCATCGGCGCCTTTTTTGCCGACATGGTGGCCCGCCAGCCCGACCGCGAGGCGCTGGTCAGCGTGCACCAGGGCCGCCGCTACACCTACGCCCAACTGCAGGCCGAGGCGGAACGCCTTGCCAGCGCGCTGCTGGGCATGGGGCTCACCCCTGGCGACCGCGTGGGCATCTGGTCGCACAACAATGCCGAATGGGTGCTGATGCAGCTGGCCACCGCACAGGTGGGTCTGGTGCTGGTCAACATCAACCCGGCGTACCGCACGTCCGAGGTCGAATACGCGCTGAACAAGGTGGGCTGCAAGCTGCTGGTGACCATGGCGCGGTTCAAGACCAGCGACTACCTGGGCATGCTGCGCGAGCTGGCGCCCGCGTGGCACCACCAGCAGCCGGGCCAGCTGGGCTCCGTGAAGCTGCCCCACCTGAACACCGTGGTGTGGATCGACCAAGCGGGGCAGGGCGCCGACGAGCCTGGCCTGCTGCGCTTTACCGACCTGCTGGCACGCGGCAACGCGGCCGACCCGCGTCTGGCCCAGGTGGCTGGCTCGCTCAAGGCCACCGACCCCATCAACATCCAGTTCACCAGCGGCACCACGGGCTTCCCCAAGGGCGCCACGCTCACGCACCGCAACATCCTGAACAACGGCTTCTTCATCGGCGAGTGCATGAAGCTCACGCCCGAAGACCGGCTGTGCATCCCCGTGCCGCTGTACCACTGCTTTGGCATGGTGCTGGGCAACCTGGCCTGCCTCACGCATGGCTCTGCCATCGTCTACCCCAACGATGGGTTCGACCCGCTGACGGTGCTGCAGACAGTGCAGGATGAGCGCTGCACCGGCCTGCACGGCGTGCCCACCATGTTCATCGCCGAGCTGGACCACCCGCGCTTTGCCGAGTTCAACCTCAGCACCCTGCGCACCGGCATCATGGCGGGCTCGCCCTGCCCCACCGAGGTGATGAAGCGTGTGGTGGAGCAGATGAATCTGCGCGAAATCACCATCGCCTACGGCATGACCGAGACCAGCCCCGTCAGCTGCCAGAGCAGCACCGACACGCCGCTGGACAAGCGTGTATCGACGGTGGGCCAGGTGCAGCCGCACCTGGAGATCCAAATCGTGGACCCGGACACCGGTGCCGTGGTGCCCATCGGCCAGCGGGGCGAGTTTTGCACCAAGGGCTATTCCGTCATGCACGGCTATTGGGGCGACCCGGCCAAGACCCGCGAGGCGATTGACGAAGGCGGCTGGATGCACACCGGTGACCTTGCCACGATGGACGCCGAGGGCTACGTGAACATCTTCGGCCGCATCAAGGACATGGTGATCCGTGGTGGCGAGAACATCTACCCACGCGAGATTGAAGAGTTTTTGTACCGCCACCCGCAGGTGCAGGATGTGCAGGTGGTGGGCGTGCCCGACCAGAAATACGGCGAGGAACTCAGCGCCTGGATCATCGCCAAGCCCGGCACCCAGCCCACCGAGGACGACATCCGCGCCTTCTGCAAGGGCCAGATCGCGCACTACAAGGTGCCGCGCTACATCCGCTTTGTCACCAGCTTTCCGATGACGGTGACGGGCAAGATCCAGAAGTTCAAGATCCGCGATGAGATGAAGGACCAACTGGGTCTGGAAGAACAAAAGACCGCTTGAAAGAGCAACACCGTATGACCATTCTCGACACCCAACTCAACGCCCGCTCGGCGGACTTCCTGGCCAACGCCGCGGCCATGCGCACGCTGGTGGATGACCTGCGCGCCCAGCTCGACAAGGTCGCCCAGGGCGGCGGCGAGGCGGCCCGCGCCAAGCACACCGCACGCGGCAAGCTGCTGCCGCGCGAGCGCGTGCAGATGCTGCTGGACCCGGGTACGCCGTTCCTCGAACTCGCGCCGCTGGCTGCGCTCAACATGTACAACAACGACGCGCCCAGCGCGGGGCTCATTGCAGGCATTGGCCGCGTGAGTGGTGTGGACTGCATGATCGTGTGCAACGACGCCACAGTGAAGGGCGGCACCTACTACCCCCTCACCGTCAAGAAGCACCTGCGCGCGCAGGAAGTGGCGCAGCAGAACCACCTGCCTTGTATTTACCTGGTGGACTCCGGCGGTGCCAACCTGCCTAATCAAGACGAAGTCTTCCCCGACCGCGACCACTTCGGCCGCATCTTCTTCAACCAGGCCAACATGAGCGCCATGGGCATCTCGCAGATCGCCGTGGTCATGGGCAGCTGCACGGCCGGTGGCGCTTATGTGCCCGCGATGAGCGATGAATCGATCATCGTCAAGAACCAGGGCACGATCTTTCTGGGCGGCCCGCCGCTGGTCAAGGCCGCTACGGGCGAGGTCGTCACGGCGGAAGACCTGGGCGGCGGCGACGTGCACACGCGCCTGTCGGGTGTGGC
>NZ_JADHVT010000069.1 GCF_016783915.1 Acidovorax sp. | reverse complement strand
GCCCTCGCCCGAACTGCTGCAAGACCGCGTGGCCCAGGCCATCGCCCTGGTGGAAGAGGTGCGCGCCCTATGGCAGGGCTGGCTGCACGATGTGGAAACGCTGTTCCCCCAGCTGCAGGACCATACCCTGCGCGCCAGCTGGAAGACCCAGCTGCGGGCGCCCCTGCAAGGCATCTTCACTGGCGCGGCGTTCAAGCCCATCCTGGACGAGGCCGTGGCCATCCACAAGCGCGTGCTCAAGGGCCGCGTGTGGGTGGCGCTGCACATGCACGCAGGCGACGGCAATGTGCACACCAACATCCCGGTCAACAGCGACGACTACGAGATGCTGCAAACGGCCCACGAGGCCGTGGCGCGCATCATGGTGCTGGCGCGCAGCTTGAACGGCGTGATCTCGGGCGAACACGGCATTGGCATCACCAAGCTGGAGTTTTTGACCGATGAAGAGCTGCGCCCCTTTGCCGAGTACAAGCGCAAGGTGGACCCGGAAGGCCGCTTCAACAAAGGCAAGTTACTCCGAAATCAGGAGCATTCGGGGCATATTCAACCAGCGCTTGGTGCCGATTTGGCTTCAAAACCGGCGCTGCATGCCGATTTGACCAACGCCTACACACCCAGCTTCGGCCTGATGGGACATGAGTCGCTGATCATGCAGCAGAGCGACATCGGCGCCATTGCCGATTCGGTCAAGGACTGCCTGCGCTGCGGCAAATGCAAGCCCGTGTGCTCCACGCACGTGCCGCGCGCCAACCTGCTGTACAGCCCACGCAACAAGATCCTGGCCACCTCGCTGCTGGTCGAGGCGTTCCTGTACGAAGAGCAGACCCGCCGGGGCGTGAGCATCAAGCACTGGCAGGAGTTCGAGGACGTGGCCGACCACTGCACGGTGTGCCACAAATGCGAGAGCCCTTGCCCGGTGAAGATCGACTTCGGCGACGTCACCATGAACATGCGCAACCTGCTGCGCAAGATGGGCAAGAAGACCTTCCGCCCCGGCAACGCGCTGGCGATGACCATGCTCAACGCCACCAACCCCGACACCATCAAGTTCATGCGTTCGGCCATGGTGGATGTGGGCTTCAAGGCCCAGCGCATGGCGGTGGACCTGCTGCGCAAGGTGGGCCGCAAGCAGACGGCCAAGCCGCCCGCCACCGTGGGCACGGCTCCGATCAAGGAGCAGGTGATCCACTTCATCAACAAGAAGCTGCCCGGCGGCCTGCCCAAGAAGACGGCGCGCGCGCTGCTCGACATCGAGGACAAGGACTACGTGCCGATCATCCGCAACCCGCAGGCCACCACGGCCGAGACGGAGGCGGTGTTCTACTTCCCCGGCTGCGGGTCGGAGCGGCTGTTCAGCCAGGTGGGGTTAGCCACGCAGGCCATGCTGTGGCACGCCGGTGTGCAGACGGTGCTGCCGCCCGGGTATCTTTGCTGCGGCTACCCACAGCGCGGTTCGGGCCAGTTCGACAAGGCCGAGAAGATGATCACGGACAACCGCGTGCTCTTCCACCGCGTGGCCAACACACTCAACTACCTCGATATCAAGACCGTGGTGGTGAGCTGCGGCACCTGCTACGACCAGCTGCAGGGCTACGAGTTTGACAAGATCTTCCCGGGCAGCCGCATCATCGACATCCACGAGTATCTGCTCGAAAAGGGCATCCAGCTGCAAGGCAAGGGCGCCTACCTGTACCACGAGCCCTGCCACAACCCCATGAAGCTGCAGGACTCGATGAAGACCGTGAAGGCGCTGGTGGGCGAGCAGGTCTTGAAGAGCGAGCGCTGCTGCGGTGAGTCGGGCACCCTGGGTGTGACCCGGCCCGACGTGTCCACGCAGGTGCGTTTCCGCAAGGAAGAAGAAATCAAGAAGGGCGAAGCCCAGCTGCGTGCCAGCGGTGCCGTAGGCGCGCAGGACAACGTGAAGATCCTCACCAGCTGCCCCAGCTGCCTGCAGGGCCTGAACCGCTACGAAGGCGACCTGAACAACGGCTTGCTCGAAGCCGACTACATCGTGGTCGAGATGGCGCGCGAGATTCTGGGCGAGAACTGGATGCCTGACTACGTACAGCGTGCCAACAACGGCGGCATCGAGCGGGTGCTGGTCTGATGGCCTGCCCCTTGTGCGCTGAAGACGGTGGCGCCTTGGTGTGGCGTGGCGAGCGCCTGCGTGTCATCCGTGCGCAGGAGGCGGGGTTTCCTGCCTTCTATCGCGTGGTGTGGAATGCACATGTGGCCGAGTTCTCGGACCTGGCTGCCGTTGATCGTGTGCACTGCATGGAGGCCGTGGCCCTGGTGGAGCAGGCCTTGCGCCAGCACCTGTCGCCCACCAAGCTCAACATCGCGGCGCTGGGCAACATGGTGCCGCACCTGCACTGGCATGTGATTGCGCGGTTTGACTGGGACAGCCACTTTCCATCGCCGGTGTGGGCTGCAGCACAACGGCCCAGCCCGGCAGCGCAAGAGGCCGCTGTGGCGGAGCTGCTGCCCGCACTGGAGGCGCACTTGCAGACCCAGCTGGTGCAGTGGGCCACCCGGTAACCCCGCATGCGGCGTGTGTCCGGGCGGATGGGACAATGGCAACCGTCGTTTCTGACAACAGTTTTCTCAAGGTGAATCCATGGCAGGTTTGAAAGCGGGCGCTCCCACGCCGCAGGCCCTGACGGTGCATGAACAGTCGCGCGTGCTGGAGGTGGGCTTTTCGGATGGCGCCACGTTCCGCATTCCGTTCGAGCTGATGCGCGTGTACTCGCCCTCGGCCGAAGTGCAGGGCCACGGCCCAGGGCAGGAGGTGCTGCAGACGGGCAAGCGCAATGTGGCGCTCATCAACCTGGAGCCCGTGGGCAACTATGCCGTCAAGCCCACGTTTTCTGATGGCCACGACAGCGGCATCTTCACTTGGGACTATCTCTATGAGCTGGGCCAGAAGCAGGACGCGCTGTGGGCCGAGTACACCGAGCGGTTGGCTGCGGCGGGGGCCGACCGTGATGCACCCATGGCGCCCAAGGGGGGTGCAGGGGGCCATGCCTGCGGCAGTCACTGAGGCTCTCCGCAGGCTTGTTCAGGGGCCCGGCGGCAAAATCCGGATAAGCCCCTGTGAGCCAATGTGCTATTGAAAATATAGCTATCAGCGCAATATTTGCTTGCACTAGCGGCTGGTTTTGATTCAATAGTGTTCTCCAAATTGCGACAGATGCCCCAATTCAGTGCGGGGTTGTCGCTGTACCTCTGGCGTTCACGCGCCTAGCATGATTCTTATGAGCACCACGCATTTCGGTTTTCAGTCGGTGGATGAGCAGGAAAAGGCACGCCGCGTGCGCGGCGTGTTCGACTCCGTGGCCTCCAAGTACGACGTGATGAACGACCTCATGTCGGCGGGCCTGCACCGCGCGTGGAAGGCCTACACCGTGATGGTGGCCAACCTGCGCGAGGGCAGCCAGGTGCTGGACATTGCGGGGGGCACCGGCGACCTGGCACTGGCGTTTTCCAAGAAGGTGGGGGCATCGGGCCGTGTGGTGCACACCGACATCAACGAAGCCATGCTGCGTGTGGGCCGTGACCGGCTCATCAACGAGGGCGTGGTGCTGCCTACGCTGGTCTGCGATGCTGAAAAGCTGCCGTTCCCCGACGCGCATTTCGACGTGGTGAGCGTGGCTTTTGGCTTGCGCAACATGACCCACAAGGACCAGGCCATTGCCGAAATGTGCCGTGTGCTCAAGCCCGGCGGCAAGCTGCTGGTGCTGGAGTTTTCCAAAGTGGCGCAGCCACTGACCAAGGTGTACGACTGGTACTCGTTCAAGGTGCTGCCCCAGCTGGGCAAGCTGGTAGCGGGTGACGACGCGAGCTACCGGTATCTGGCGGAGTCCATCCGCATGCACCCGGGGCAGGAAGAACTCAAAAGCCTCATGCAGAAAAATGGTTTTGGGCATGTGGACTATCACAACATGACGGGGGGCATTGTGGCCCTCCATGTTGGAATCAAGTGCTGAGCGGTTTGCTCGGTCGATAACGGAGACGGAGAAGTCATGATGAAACTGTGGTCTGTGGTGTTGGTCGCGATGCTCGCGTTTGCGCACGCCGATGCCGACGCCGCGCGGCGACTGGGTGGTGGCAAATCGGTGGGCAAGCAGTCCAGCAATGTGACGCAGCGCGAGTCGGCCACGCCGCCCGCCACGCCGGGCGCACCGGCACAAAGCGCGACCAACACGGCGGCGGCAGCCAAGCCTGCTACCGCCACGCCGGCAGCGGCTCCGGCCGCACCGGCCAAGAAGCCCTGGGGCGCCATGCTGGGTGGCCTGGCAGCGGGTCTGGGCCTTGCCTGGCTGGCGCACTCGCTGGGTTTGGGCGCGGGCTTTGGCAACATCCTCATGATTGCATTGCTGGCACTCGCGGCGTTTGCCATCTTCAAGATGGTGATGCGGTCCCGCAATGGCGGTGGTAGCGCTGGCGCAGGCAATGCTGCGGGTGGTGCTCCGTTCGCCTTCCAGGGCGCAGGGGCTGCAACGCCCGCTTCCGCCCAGGTTCCTCCACAGTACAGCCCCAACAACGTGGGCAACGACGCATCGGCCCGCCCCTGGGAGCGCAGCAGCATGGCATTTGATGCCTCGCGTGCCGGGCAGGGTGGCGTGGGTTCGGGTGTGGTGATCGGTTCGGGCCTGTCGGGTTCGCAGAACTGGGGTGTGCCCGCAGATTTCGACACTGAGGGTTTCCTGTCGGCCGCCAAGCGTAACTTCGTGACCTTGCAGGGCGCGTGGGACCGTTCGGATATCGCCACCCTGCGGTCCATGATGACGGACAACATGCTCGACGAGATCCGCACCCAACTGGCCGAGCGCGAAGCCCACCGGGGCACGCAGCCCAATCACACCGATGTGGTCATGATCGAAGCGCAACTGTTGGGCATCGAAGACCTGGGCGACGGCTACATGGCCAGCGTCGAGTTCTCGGGCATGATCCGTGAAGAACCCTCGGCCGGGCCCAGCCCCTTCCGTGAGGTCTGGAACATGACCAAGCCCAAGGCTGGCAACACTGGCTGGCTGGTGGCAGGCGTGCAAGCCCTGCAGTAAACGCAGCCCACGGGGCCCCTGCGCGCCAGGGGCATTCCAGTTCAGGGAATAATCGGGGACTATGGCAACACCACAGTCCCCTTTCCCTTTTCTGGACGGCCTCTTCGAGCGCCTGGCAGCCGGCCCGCAGCCCCCGCAATGGCTGGTCCACGAGGTGCAGCAGCGCCTGGTGCTGTTTCTCAACCATGTGCTGATGCAGGAGAAAGAGGCCACGGACCGGCTGGTGCGCCAAAAGGGCCGCATTGCACGGGTGCAGTGGCGGGCTTACTCCCTGTCGTTGGTCATCACCCCTGCAGGCCTGTTCAACCTGGCGTCCGAGTCTGCGGTGCCAGACCTGCGGCTGGAAGTGACCGATACCTCCCCCATCACCCTTGCCCAGGCTGCTTTGCGTGGCGACAAGCCCTCCATCCGCATTGAGGGCGATGTGCAACTGGCGGCCGAGATCAACTGGCTGGTGGACCATGTGCGCTGGGACGTGGAAGAAGACCTGGCCCGCGTGATCGGAGACGCCCCTGCGCACACCCTCGCGCAGTTCGCCAGCCGGGCTGCGCAGGCCCTGCGCCAGTTTGTGGGTTCGCGCATGGCTGCTGCTGGCGGGGCTCCGTCCTCGGCGGTGGCACCGATGGCCCCCATGGCGCCAAGCGCTCCGGCCGCTGCGTCGCTGTCGCCCTCGGGTGGTTCCGACCGGGCCGACGCATGAAGCGCTTCTTGCGGGGGGCGGCCATCCTGTGGGTGGTGTTCCGGTTCGGCCTGGATGGCTTGCTGCTCGACAGCTTTCAAAAGCCCTGGCTGCGTATGGTCTCGCGCATCGTGTCCATCGGGCGCAATCTGGATGCCCCGCGTGGGCAGCGCCTGCGCGAGGCGCTGGAGAGCCTGGGGCCCATCTTCGTCAAGTTCGGCCAGGTGCTGTCCACCCGCCGCGACCTGCTGCCGCCCGATATAGCCGACGAACTGGCCCGCCTTCAGGACCGCGTGCCGCCGTTCGACCCTGACATTGCCATCGCCACCATCGAGCGTGCCTTCCGCCGCCCGGTGGACGAGGTGTTCACTTCCTTTGACCGCACACCGGTGGCCAGCGCGTCCATAGCCCAGGTGCATTTCGCCACGCTGCGTGACCGGCAGGGCATTGAGCGCGAGGTGGCCGTCAAGGTGCTGCGGCCGGGCATGCTGCCAGTGATCGAGAAGGACCTGAGCCTCATGCGCATGATGGCGGGCTGGGTGGAGAGTCTGTCGGCCGACGGCAAGCGCCTCAAGCCCCGTGAGGTGGTGGCCGAGTTCGACAACTACCTGCACGACGAACTGGACCTGGTGCGCGAGGCAGCCAACGCTGCGCAGCTGCGCCGCAACATGACCGGGCTGGACCTGGTGCTGATCCCTGAAATCTTCTGGGACTTCTGCCACCCCGAGGTCATGGTGATGCAGCGCATGAACGGTGTGCCCATCAGCCAGATTGACCGCCTGCGCGAAGCCGGTGTGGACATCCCCAAGCTGGCGCGCGACGGCGTCACCATCTTCTTCACCCAGGTGTTCCGCGATGGGTTCTTTCACGCCGACATGCACCCGGGCAACATTCAGGTGAGCCTGGAGCCCGCTACCTTTGGCCGCTATATCTCGCTGGACTTCGGCATCGTGGGCACGCTGACTGAAGTGGACAAGGAATATCTGGCGCAGAACTTTGTGGCGTTCTTCCGGCGCGATTACAAGCGGGTGGCCGAGCTGCACATCGAAAGCGGCTGGGTGCCCCCGGAAACGCGGGTCAATGACCTCGAATCGGCCATTCGCGCCGTGTGCGAGCCATATTTTGACCGCCCGCTCAAAGAAATCTCGCTGGGCCTGGTGCTGATGCGCCTTTTCCAGACCTCGCGCCGCTTCCATGTCGAGATCCAGCCCCAGCTGGTGCTGCTGCAAAAGACCCTGCTCAACATCGAGGGCCTGGGCCGCGAGCTGGACCCGGACCTGGACCTGTGGAGCACAGCCAAGCCGTTCCTTGAAAAGTGGATGCTGGAGCAGATGGGCCCCCAGCGCCTGTGGCGCGAGCTGCGGGCGGAGGCGCCGCACTATGCCAAGCTGCTGCCCGAGCTGCCGCGCCTTATCTACGACGCGCTGCGGCAGCGCCCGGCAGACCACCAGCCTGCACTGCGTGAACTGCTGGAAGCGCAAAAACGCACCAACAGGCTGCTGCAGTCCATTGTTTATGGCGGGGTGGGGTTTGTGTTGGGGCTGCTGGCGATGCAGCTGTTCATGCGCATCCGGGTTTTTTAGTGTCTGCGGCACAAAAGTTGCCTTCATAATCCGCAGCAATTTTGTAACGTATTTGTAAGCGGGGCTGCGGCCCCATGGTTGTCAGGCGCCGCAGAGTGACCACCTAGGTCACTCTGCGCGCGCGCTGCCTTTTTCGCTACCACCCCTGGAGTTTTGGAGCGGCGCCATGCTGTTGTCATTCATCGTTCTGTACCTGCTGGTTTCGATTGGTGTGGGCCTGTATGCCGCCACCCGCGTGCACAACACCGCCGACTATGCGGTGGCCGGGCGCAGTCTGCCTCTGGCCGTCGTGATTGCCACCACGTTTGCCACCTGGTTTGGCTCGGAAACCGTGCTGGGCGTGTCGGCCCGGTTTGTGGACGGAGGCCTGGGAGCCGTCGTGGAAGATCCGTTCGGTGCGTCCATGTGCCTGGTGCTGGTGGGGCTGTTTTTTGCCTACAAGCTGTACCAGAAGAACCTCATCACCCTGGGCGACTACTACCGCCAGCGCTATGGCCGCGTGATTGAGGTGGCCTGCTCGGCCATCATCATGTTCAGCTACCTGGGCTGGGTGGCGGCGCAGATCACGGCCCTGGGCCTGGTGTTCAACCTGCTCACCCAAGGCGCGGTGTCGATCACCATGGGCATGATCATTGGCACACTGGTGGTGCTGGTCTACACCCTGTATGGCGGGATGTGGTCGGTGGCCATGACGGACTTTGTGCAGATGATTGTGATCGGCGTGGGCCTGCTGGCCATCGCATGGTACGCCGCCGACCTCGCGGGCGGTGCTGGCAAGGTGGTGGAGTTTGCAGCGCGCGAAGGTAAGTTCCATTTCTTCCCGACCGGGGGCGTCAAGGAGTGGACATTTTTCATCGCCGCCGCCATCACCATGATGCTGGGCTCCATTCCGCAGCAGGACGTTTTTCAGCGCGTCATGTCGTCCAACAGTGCGGCCACCGCGCGCAAAGGCCCTGTGATCGGCGGCCTGTTGTACCTGCTGTTTGCATTCATCCCGATGTTCGTGGTCACCGCAGCGGTGTTGGTCATGCCCGAGACTGCCCAGGCGCTGCTCAAGGAGGACCCCCAGAAGGTATTGCCCACGCTGGTGATGGAGCGTATGCCGCTGATGCTGCAGGTGGCGTTTTTTGGCGCCTTGCTCTCGGCCATCATGTCCACCGCGTCGGCCACCTTGCTGGCACCGTCCACCACTTTCGTGGAGAACATCCTGCACAACTTGCGCCCCGGCATGAGCGACCAGCAGACCCTTAAGGCCATGCGCATTTCTGTGCTGGTGTTCACGGCCTGCGTGCTGACCTATGCCGTCACCATGCAGGGCACCTCGATCTACGAACTGGTGTCGGGCGCCTACCAGGTGCCACTGGTGGGGGCTTTTGTGCCGCTGGTGTTTGGCCTGTACTGGAAGCGCGCCACCACCCAGGGGGCGCTGCTGGCGGTGGTCATGGGGCTGGGGGTGTGGCTGTTGTTCGTGGCCAGCCCCATGTTGTCGGAGGCCTTTCCGCAGCAACTGGCCGGGGTGTTGGCCGCTTTGGTAGGCATGCTGGCAGGCTCGCTGGCCCCTCAGTGGATCGACGACCACAAGGGGCATGTCACCCATTACCAGGGCAGCGCCAGCTGAATGCTCGGCCCCGCACCATGGCGCGGGTCTTGCGGATGGGCATGCCGCCTATAATTGAGGGTTTTGCACTTTCCCTCAACACACTGACATGCCTATTTACGCCTACAAATGCGGCTCCTGTGGCCATGCCAAGGATGTGCTGCAAAAAATCTCCGACGCACCGCTGACGGTGTGCCCCGCCTGCGGCGCTGAAGCCTTCTCCAAACAGGTCACGGCCGCGGGCTTCCAGCTCAAGGGCTCGGGCTGGTATGTGACCGATTTCCGCGGAGGCAACGGGGGCAACTCCGCCCCGGCCACTGAGGCCAAGTCGGAATCCAAGACCGAATCAGCAGCACCTGCCAGCGCCGGTGATGCTCCTAAAAAAGAAGCTGCCAGCGCAAGCACCCCTAGCGCTACAAGCACTGGCGGCACCAGCGGCACTTCTTCCTCTTCGAGCTGAGGACCTGCATGGCTGCCCTGCGCAAATGGCTGTTGACAGGCCTTCTGGTCATCGTGCCCGGTGTTATTACGGCCTGGGTGCTCAACTGGATTGTGAGCACGCTCGACCAGACCCTGCAGATCCTGCCGGGCGCGTGGCAGCCCGACAAGCTGCTCGGAGTGCATGTCCCGGGCTTTGGCGTGATCCTCACGCTGGCCATCTTGCTGGTGGTCGGCGCTATTGCCAGCAACTTCGCGGGCCGCAAGCTCGTGCAGTGGGGCGATGCGCTGGTGCACCGCATTCCGGTGGTGCGCTCTATCTACTCCAGCGTCAAGCAGGTGTCGGACACGCTGTTTTCCGAGAGCGGCAATGCCTTTCGCAAGGCCGTGCTCGTGCAGTGGCCCCGCGAAGGGGTATGGACCGTGGCGTTCGTCACTGGCGCCCCCAATGGTGAAGTGGCTGCGTATCTGCGCGACGAGTTCGTCAGCGTATACGTGCCCACCACCCCCAACCCCACGGGGGGGTATTTTGTGATGGTGCGCAAGAGCGACTGCGTCGAGCTCGAAATGAGTGTGGACAGCGCCCTCAAGTACATCGTCTCCATGGGTGTGGTGGCTCCAGCGGACCCTACGCTGCCCCCACCCAAGTAAGAAAAGCAATCTCTTTCAACGTCAACGCGCCCTGCGGCGCCGGAAGTTTTGTCATGGCCATGCGTTCCCACTATTGCGGTCTTGTGACCGAAGCCCTGTTGGGCCAAACCGTTACCCTGTCGGGCTGGGTGAACCGCCGCCGTGACCATGGTGGCGTGATCTTCATCGACCTGCGCGACCGCGAAGGCTACGTGCAGGTGGTGTGCGACCCCGACCGCGCCGAGATGTTCAAGGTCGCCGAAGGCGTGCGCAACGAGTTCTGCGTGCAGGTCAAGGGTGTGGTGCGCGCACGCCCCGCAGGCACCACCAACGACAAGCTCAAGACCGGCCAGATCGAAGTGCTGTGCCATGAGCTGAACGTGCTCAACCCCTCCGTCACGCCTCCGTTCCAGATCGACGAGGAAAACCTGTCGGAAACCACGCGCCTCACGCACCGCGTGCTGGACCTGCGCCGCCCGTACATGCAGAACAACCTGATGCTGCGCTACAAGGTGGCCATGGAGGTGCGCAAGTTCCTCGATGCGAATGGCTTCATCGACATCGAAACCCCCATGCTCACCAAGAGCACGCCCGAAGGCGCGCGCGACTACCTCGTGCCCAGCCGCGTGCACGACGGCCATTTCTTCGCGTTGCCCCAGTCGCCCCAGCTGTTCAAGCAGCTGCTGATGGTGGCGGGCTTCGACCGCTACTACCAGATCACCAAGTGCTTCCGCGACGAAGACCTGCGCGCTGATCGCCAGCCTGAATTCACCCAGATCGATATCGAAACATCGTTCATGGAAGAGCAGGACATCCGTGACATGTTCCAGGGCATGATCAAGACGGTGTTCCAGAACACGCTGGGCGTGGACCTGGGCGAGTTCCCCGTCATGACCTATCAGGACGCTGCGCGCCTGTATGGCTCCGACAAGCCCGACCTGCGCGTGAAGCTCGAGTTCACCGAGCTGACCGACGTGATGAAGGACGTGGACTTCAAGGTGTTCTCGGGCGCCGCCAACATGAAGAATGGCCGCGTGGTCGGCCTGCGCGTGCCCGGTGGCTCGGTCGAAGGCGGCGGCATCAGCCGTGGCGAAATCGACGCCTACACCGAGTTCGTCAAGATCTACGGCGCCAAGGGCCTGGCCTACATCCGCGTCAACGAACTGGCCAAGGGCCGTGACGGTCTGCAGTCGCCCATCGTGAAGAACATCCACGACGCAGCGCTGCAAGCTGTGCTGGAGCGCACCGGCGCACAAGATGGCGACCTGATCTTCTTCGGTGCCGACAAGGAAAAGATCGTCAACGACGCCATTGGCGCGCTGCGGATCAAGATCGGCTACAGCGAGTTCGGCAAGAAGAACGGCCTGTTCGAGAACCGCTGGGCACCGCTGTGGGTGGTCGATTTCCCGATGTTTGAATACGACGAGGAAAACCAGCGCTGGAACTCGGTGCACCACCCCTTCACCAGCCCCAAGGATGGTCACGAAGACTGGATGGTCACTGCGCCCGAGAAGTGCATCTCCAAGGGCTACGACATGGTGCTCAACGGCTGGGAAATGGGTGGCGGCTCCGTCCGTATCCACCGCGCCGACGTGCAGCAGAAGGTGTTTGACGCCCTCAACATCACGCCTGAAGAAGCCCAGCTCAAGTTCGGCTTCCTGCTGGATGCGCTGCAGTACGGCGCGCCTCCGCACGGCGGCCTGGCCTTTGGCCTGGACCGCATCGTGACGCTGATGACCGGTGCTGAGTCGATCCGCGACGTGATCGCCTTCCCCAAGACCCAGCGCGCCCAGTGTCTGCTCACGCAGGCGCCCAGCCCCGTGGACGAAAAGCAGCTGCGCGAGCTGCACATCCGCCTGCGCAACCCCGACGCGGTCAAGACTGCGGCCTGATTCCGGACGCATCACGTCCTTCGCGCATGCAGCCATGCATCGCACACCAAGCGGCTCGGGCCTTGCGCCCTGGCCGCTTTTTTCATGCGCGGCGCATCGGGCACTGGCCGCCGTGCACGGACTGAAAGAGGTACTTCCATGCGTTTGTTGACACGCTTCCATTGGCTGCTTGCGGCCGCATGCATCGCCCTGGCCGGATGCGGCGAGAAGAAGACCGAACTGGGGCAGGGCGGCTCGGTGGTCACGGGCTCGGCCGGGCCCCAAGGCGCGCAGAACGCGGCCCGTGAGCTGGTGCGTTGCGATGCGCCGGTGGCCACGCTGGCGCTGGCCGAGAACCCCAATGGCTACATCATGGGCTCGGGCTACCAGCTGCCCGCGTCGCCGGTGCCGCTGGTCAAGCTGCTGGCCCAGCAGAGCGGATGCTTCCGGGTGGTGGACCGGGCAGCGGGCTTGAAGGGCACGGTGCAGGAGCAGGAATTGAAGGACGCAGGCATCCTGCGCAAGAACAACTCCACCGTGGCCAAGGGCAAGGGGTACGAGGCGCAGTACACGCTCACGCCCAGCCTCACGTTCAGCGAGCAGGATGCGGGCCGGGGCCTGGCCGGGGTGATCGCCATGATCCCGGTACTGCGCGACATCGCAGGCCTGGCCGGGCTGGTGGAGCAGGTCAAGTTCAAGGAAGCACAGACGGCCTTGCTGCTGTCCGACAACGAAACCACCGAACAGGTGGCAGCGGCCACGGGCTCCGCACGCACCACCGACCTGGGGGTGGGCGGCCTGGTGTTCGGCAAGCTGGGCGGTGCAGCGGGCGCTGGCTGGAGCAATACCAATGAAGGCAAGGTCATTGCTGCGGCGTTTCTGGACGCGCACAACCAGCTGGTGGTGCAGGCGCGTGCGTTGCAGGCCAAGGAGCTGCCCCCGCCCGTGCCCACCACCACGGCAGCCCAGCGCCCCAAGGGGGGCTGAAGGCACAGCCTATGGCAGCCGCCGGGCCACCGCGGCCTTACAAGCTTCCAGAGTCGGTGCTGGTGGTGATCCACACCCCCGCGCTGGAGGTGCTGCTGATCCGTCGCACCGGGGGCGAGGGGCATTGGCAGTCGGTCACCGGTAGCAAGGATGCGCTGGACGAGCCTTTTGCCGAGACCGCACGCCGTGAAGTGGCCGAAGAAACCGGCATCGACACCCAGGCACCGGGTTGCCTGCTGACCGACTGGGCGCTGGAGAATGTGTACGACATCTGGCCCCAGTGGCTGCACCGTTATGCCCCCGGCGTGGTGCGCAACCGCGAGCGCGTGTTTGGCCTGTGTGTGCCCCCTGGCACGCCCGTGGTGCTGAGCCCGCGCGAGCACGATGCGTATGAATGGCTGCCCTGGCAGCAGGCGGCAGGCAGGTGTTTTTCGGCGTCCAACGCCGAGGCGTGCCTGTTGCTCCCCCGGTTTTTGCGCGCCGGATGAGAGGGGCCCGTGTGGGCCGACTTGCAGGGGCGCAGGGCTGTGCGGGTTTGCCTCAAGAGGCGTCTGGCGGCCGCAGGCGCATAGCAGCCGCCGGGTCGTTGGCATCGTCTGCGGGCGCCGGGCTCTGGGCCAGGCTGTCCTGCGGGGGCGGAGGGATGCGCGTAGGCGCGTTGTCGCTGCTGCCCCGTACCCGCAGCGCCACCCCGCCGGGGTGACGTTCACTGTCTTGCCCCAGGATGGCCCGTGCCGGAGTGCTGCCCATGCGGGCGCGCAGTGCGTCGATGCTCTCTTGCAGCGGTTGGGGGGCGGCCATGCGCGCGCCATGGCGTAGCAGCACTTGCTGTGCCATATCGAGCAGTTTGGAGTTGAGGGTGCGTTCGGCCTCGGCCAGCAGGTTTTGCACGGCACCGCCAGGGTCGCCGCCCAGGCTTTGCGCCATGGCGACTTCGGCCGTCTTGTTGACGCGTTGCAGGCAGTCTCGCACCAGTTGGCTATAAGGCTCATGCAGGTTGCAGGCGTTGGCCATCAGCTCGGTCAGGCCGCGTGTGTTGGCATAGCGCATGCCCAGTGCCAGAACCCAGCTGTCGCCCTCTGGCAGCTCGATCGACGTGACGGCCAATACGGCCAGCAGGCTGCCCAGGTTGCAGGCAGCCTCAAAGTCGAAGGTGCTGGACGTGATCTCGCGGGCCATGCCACGCACCGACTCAACCGCCTGTGAAAACTGCCGCTGCTGGATGAGCTGCAGCGCGCGCGCCACCTCGGCAAAGCGCCTGATGCGTGCGCTGCTGTGGTGGCGCTCCAGGATGCGCGCAAAGTCGGCCATGCAGCGCTCGATGCCCTTGCGGTCGTTCTCGGCGTAGTACGCAAACGTCAGCAGCACCAGCGACTGGTAGTCGAACAGCTTGGAGTCAATGCCCAGCACCGTGGCGCGCGCCAGCACCTTGGTGGCGGTGGCGCGGTCGCCCATGTAGTACGACATCATCCCCAGCTTCTGCAGCCGCACCACGGAGTCGGGCGTGAGGGTGCTGGCCGTGCGGTAGGTCTCGATGGCCTGCGCAAAATTGCCCATCTCCACCTGTGCGCGGCCCAGCACGTCGTAGGCGTCGGCAAACGAAGCATCCTCGCCAATCAGCTCTTGCAAGGTGGTGATGGCGCGGGCGGCCTGGCCCGATTCGATCTGCGCGCGGGCCACGCCCAGCTTGGCCCAGGGCAGAGCGCGCGCCGCGATCACGGCCTCGAACAGGGTGCGTGCCTCGTCGTGCCGCCCCAGGCGCAGCAGCAGCTCCGAGCCGATGCGCGCAGCGTAGAGCCAGTAAGGCTTGCGGGCCTCGAAACGTTCTACACACAGCGCGGCGGCCTGCTCGAAGTCTTCGGCCTCGATGGCGTCGAAAATGGGCTTGAGGTGGATCTTGCGCAGGCGCGCCAGGCTCAGGCGCTCGAACAGCGCGCTGGGCGTGAAGGGCTTGAGCAGGTAGCCGTCCAGGGCCGACTCGGCGGCCTCGGCCACTGCGGCGTACGACGCCTCGGCCGTGACCATGAAGAACACGGTGGAAAACGGCAGCAGCTGGGCGCGCCGCAGGTCATCCAGCAGGGTCTGGCCCGAGTAGTTGGATTCGCCAAAAAACTGGTCGCACAGCACGTAGTCGAACACCGTGTGCTCCAGCCGGCTGCGTGCGTCCTGCACACGGGAGCACTGCACGATGCGGGACACGCCGTACTCGCGCAGCTGTCCCACCAGAATGCTGCGCGACGTGGCATTGCTGTCCACGATCAGCGCCTGGGTCTGTGGGGCGGGATTGGGGCCGCTCTCGGTAGCCATCAGGTGTGGGCCGTCCCTGCGTGCTCAAAATGTTGGAGCCCCCAGTGTAAAGCGCTGCCGCTCCCTGCCTGCGTCGGGCAAACCCCTTGCTACCACGGCTTGCGACACAATTCAGCCATGCAACACGACGACATCCTGCGCGTAGCCACCTACAACATCCACAAGGGGGTGCAAGGCATCGGGCCCGCGCGGCGGCTGGAGATTCACAATCTGGGTCTGGCGGTGGAGCAGCTCGACGCCGACATCGTCTGCCTGCAGGAAGTGCGCAAACTGCACCGGCGCGAGGCGGCGTACTTTCAGCGCTGGCCAGAGCTGCCTCAGGCCGAGTTTCTGGCGCCAGAGGGCTACGAGGCGGTGTACCGCACCAACGCGGTCACCAAACATGGCGAACATGGCAACGCGCTGCTGACCCGCTGGCCGGTGATCGGGCACCAGCATGAAGACATTTCGGACCACCGTTTCGAGCAGCGCGGCTTGCTGCATGTGGAGGTGGACGTGCAGGGCCGCAGCGTGCATGTCATCGTGGTGCACCTGGGCCTGATCCCCGGCAGCCGCATCCGCCAGGTCGAGCGCCTGCAGGGTTTCATCGAGCGTGAGGTGTCGCCCGGCACGCCGCTGGTGGTGGCGGGGGACTTCAACGACTGGGGGCAGCAGCTCAAGCGCATGCTGGCGGGCTTTGGGCTGTATGAATGGGATGCGCCGCGCACCTTCACCTACCCAGCGCGCCTGCCCTTGGCGCAGCTGGACCATGTGTATGCGCGCGGGCTCACACCGCTGTCGCTGCAGGTGCCACGCGGCCGCATCTGGTGGCGCATGTCGGACCACCTGCCCCTGATTGCGGAGTTCCGGCTGTGAGGCTCTGCCGGGGTGCGCGCGGTGGCGGAGTGACGGGATGAGGCGCAAGCCCTTGGGTCAGGCCCCGGGTGCGGGGCCGGCCGACGACCACCAGGTCCGCCTGCTGCAAGGTGCCGAGGAGTTCTTCCCGGCGCTTATCGAGGCCATGGATGCCGCCATGGCGGACATCCAGTTCGAGACCTACATCTTTGACTTCACCGGCGCCGGTGCCTCGGTGGCCCAGGCGTTGATGCGCGCTGCGGCGCGGGGGGTGCGCACCCATCTGGTGGTCGATGGCGTAGGCACGGGTGCCTTGCCCAAGGCCTGGGCCGAGCAGCTGCAGTCGGCCGGGGTGCTGTGCAGCGTGTATTCGCCGCTGGGGCCGCTGGGGCTGCTGCTGCCCCACCGCTGGCGGCGGCTGCACCGCAAGCTGTGCGTGGTGGATGGGCGTGTGCTGTTTTGTGGCGGCATCAACGTGCTGGACGATTACCACGACCCCAACCACGGCACGCTGGATGCCCCCCGGTTTGACTTTGCCGTGCGGGCCACGGGCAGCCTGGTGGCATCGGCCAGCGACACCATGGACCAGCTGTGGTGGCGTATGCAGGCCGTGCGCGATGCGCGCCAGCGCCGCCTGCCCGAGGCACTGCAGGCGCTTCGCGCTGCGAGCGCAGCGCGGCACGCGCAGCAGGCCGCGCAGGGCACCGACCCCAACGCCGGGCCCCCCGTACGCGCCACCCTGGTGCTGCGCGACAACGTGCGCAACCGCAGCCGCATCGAGAAGGCGTACCGCAAGGCCATCGGCGCGGCGCGGCATGAGGTCATCATCGCCAACGCCTACTTCATGCCCGGCGGCAAGCTGCGCCGCGCGCTGGTGATGGCAGCGCGCCGTGGCGTGCGGGTGCGCCTGCTGCTGCAGGGGCGGTACGAATACTTCATGCAGTACCACGCGGCCCGCCCCGTGTATGGCGCGTTGCTGGAGGCAGGGGTCGAGATCTACGAATACGCACCGAGCTTTCTGCACGCCAAGGTGGCTGTCATCGATGCGCAGGGCGACCGGCCCTGGGCCACGGTGGGCTCTTCCAACCTCGACCCGCTCTCCCTGCTGCTGGCGCGCGAGGCCAACGTGGTGGTGGAAGACGCGGCCTTTGCCATCGACCTGCGTCAGCGCCTGGTGCACGCCATGCAGCACGCGGGCCGCCGCATGGACCCGGCGCGCTACGCAGGCCGCCCGCTGCGCCAGCGGGTGCTGGACCGCGTGGCGTTTGGCCTCATGCGCCTGGCGCTGTGGGTGACGGGCAAGCGATATTGAGGGAGCTTTTGCTGAGCTTGCTACTATATTTATAGCTGCTAAGGCATATTCCACTAGCGCTTGCTGCCTAAAACCCTTGTAATCGATCAAACTGTGTTCGCTGGTACGATGCCACCCATGTCCAGCCAACCAGCCGCCGATATGACGCCCACCTCACCGGACGAAGGCACGCCCGTTTCCGTCAAGATCCGAGAACGCCTTGCCGCCGCGCGCAAGCGCTTTCACGCCAACGACAACATTGCCGAATTCATCGAGCCCGGCGAGCTGGAAAAGCTGCTCGACGAGGTCGAGGTCAAGATGCAGGGCGTGCTCGACAGCCTGGTCATCAACACCGAAGGCGACCACAACACCAACAACACCGCGCGCCGCGTGGCCAAGATGTACCTCAACGAGGTGTTCCGTGGCCGCTATGTGCCGCAGCCGCCCATCACCGAGTTTCCCAACGCCGAGCATCTCAACGAGCTGATGATCGTGGGCCCGCTCACCGTGCGCAGCGCCTGCAGCCACCACTTCTGCCCCGTCATCGGCAAGATCTGGATTGGCGTGATGCCCAACGAGCACACCAACGTGATCGGCCTGTCCAAATACGCGCGCCTGGTGGACTGGATCATGGGCCGCCCCCAGATCCAGGAAGAAGCCGTGGTGCAACTGGCCGACCTGATCATGGAAAAGACCCAGCCCGACGGCCTGGCCATCGTCATGGAGGCCAGCCACTTCTGCATGTCATGGCGCGGTGTGCGCGACAACGACAGCCGCATGATCAACTCGGTCATGCGCGGCGTGTTCCTCAAGGACAGCGCTCTGCGTCGTGAATTTTTGTCCCTCATTCCTGGAAAGAACTGACCCATGTTGGTACGCCTGCTTTACGCCAGTCGCGCGGTCGATACCTCGCCCGCCGCCATCGAAGCCATCCTGACGCAGTCGCGCCAGCACAACCCCGGCAGCGGCATCACCGGCGTGCTGTGCTACGGCGGCGGTGTGTTCCTGCAAGCCATCGAGGGCGGGCGCTCCGCGGTGAGCGAGCTGTATGGCCACATCCAGAAGGACACGCGCCACAAGAACGTGGAGCTGCTGCACTACGAAGAAATCGCCGAGCGCCGCTTTGGCGGCTGGACCATGGGGCAGGTCAACCTGTCCAAGATCAACCACTCCATCTTGCTCAAATACTCCGAAAAGCCCGAGCTGGATCCGTATGCGGTGTCGGGCAAGGTGTCTTTTGCGCTGCTCGAAGAACTGATGGCCACCGCCTCCATCATCGGAAGAGCCTGAAAAGCGGGGCGCTTTGCTACTGCGCGGCCTGATCCCGGGTCTGCGGTACTCGCCGCACGGGAGTGCGGCTGCGTTCCTCAACCCAGGCTGAGGCCGCTCGCTACGCAAATCACCCCACTTTTCGTCGTTGTCCTGAACTCGCCATTTCAGCCGCAGCCCACAGGGGCTGCGGCTTTTTGCATTCAAGCCGCTCCTTTTTTCCCGTGACCTTCACCGCCTTCGCCCTCATCATCCTCGCCGGCCTCATCCACGCGTGCTGGAACATCGTGGCCAAGAAGGCCGGGGGGGACTCGCGGTTTGCGTTCTTCACCTCGGTGATCATGATGGTCGTCTGGGCACCGCTGGGCTGGTACCTGGGGCGCGACGCGGTGCCGCAGTGGGGCGTGGTGGAGTGGGGCTTTGTCGCTGCCAGCGGGTTGCTGCATGTGGCGTATTTCGTCATCTTGCTGCGTGGCTACCGCGTGGCGGACCTCACCGTGGTCTACCCGCTGGCGCGTGGCTCGGGGCCGCTGCTGTCGTCGCTGGTGGCCATCACGCTGCTGGGTGAGCAGATCTCTGCGCTGGGTGCCTTGGGCATCGTGGGCGTGGTGGGTGGTGTGTTTCTGATCGCGGGTGGCCCGGGCCTGCTGCGCGCCGCGCACGACCCTGCCGCGCGGGCTCGCGTGCACAAGGGCATTTTGTATGGCTTGCTCACGGGGGCCTTCATTGCCAGCTACACGGTGGTCGATGGCTATGCGGTCAAGTTTTTGCTGATGTCGCCCATTCTGGTGGATTACATGGGCAACTTTGTGCGCGTGGGCCTGCTGGCGCCAGTGGTGCTGCGCGACCTGCCCACCGCACGCACGCTCTGGCTGGCGCAGTGGCGTTTTGCCCTGGCCGTGGCGGTGGTCAGCCCGGTGGCCTATGTGCTGGTGTTGTACGCCATGCAGCAGGCACCCCTGTCGCATGTGGCCCCGGCGCGCGAGGTGTCCATGCTGTTTGCCGCCCTCATCGGTGGGCACCTGCTGGGCGAGGGTGACCGCGTGGCGCGCATTTTTGGCGCGCTGTGCATTGCGGCCGGTGTGACGGCGTTGGCACTGGGATGACGACCGCCGCACCACAAACCCTGCTGCTGGGCTGCGACTTCTCCAGCAGCCCCACGCGGCGCAAACCCGTCGTGCTGGCGCTGGGCCAGCGCCAAGGCGTGCGCGTGTCGCTCACCGCGCTGCAGCCGTTCGACACACTGGCCGCGTTCGGCCAGTGGCTGGCGCAGCCCGGCGACTGGGTGGGTGGGTTCGATCTGCCCTTTGGCCTGCCGCGTGAACTGGTGCAGGCGCTGGGCTGGCCCACCGACTGGCTGGCCTGCATGCAGCACTACCGCCACCTCAGCCGCGAGCAGATCCGCGCGCAGTTTGCGGCGTTTTGCGATGCGCGCCCTGTGGGGGGCAAATTTGCCCACCGCGCCACCGACGGGCCTGCAGGCTCCAGCCCTTCGATGAAATGGGTGAACCCGCCCGTGGCCTACATGCTGCACGCGGGCCTGCCGCTGCTGCTGGATGCGGGCGTGCACCTGCCCGGCCTGCACGCAGGCGACCCTCACCGCGTGGCGCTGGAGGCCTACCCCGGCCTGTTCGCGCGCGAGGTGCTGCAGCGCCGCAGCTACAAAAGCGACGACCGCGCCAAGCAGACGCCGGACCGCCTCATCGCCCGCAAGGACCTGGTCAACGCCTTGGAACTGGGCCAGACCCGCCTGGGCCTGCGCCTCAAGCTCAGCCACGCCCAGCGCGATGCGCTGGTGCAGGACGCCAGCGGCGACAGCCTGGATGCCGTACTGTGCCTGCTGCAAGCCGCCTGGGCCGAGCAGCGCCATGCCGAGGGCGATGCGCTCTATGGCCTGCCGCCGGGGCTCGACCCGCTGGAAGGCTGGATCGTCACGGCTGAAAATCCGTGACCAACCATTCCACCGTTTTTCTTGGCATCTGCCCGGCGCAGGCTGCGTAGGATGGGCGAGACACGCTGGATGCTTCGTTTGCCCATGCCTTTTGCCCCCCGCCTTTTGTTCGCGCTGGTCTTGCTTGCCCCGCTGCTGGTACAGGCCGCCCCCGCGCCCTGGTACTACTGGCGCAGCCTGGTCGATGGCCAGCGCGTGTGCGCGCAAACCTCGCCCGGCCCGGGCTGGGAGCGCGACAGCGCCCCCCACGAAGGCCCCGGCTGCCAGCCGCGCCGCAAGGTACTGGTCGTGCCCATGCGGTGACGGGCCGCTCGGTGAGTGGTGGACATACGGCTGTTATAAAAAACATAGCTATCAGCGCTTATTGCATAAGCGCTTGCGGGCAAAAGAGCTTGCAATGCTGTGTGTACATTCGATAATGGCACGCATGACTGAACTGATTCTGATCCGCCACGGCGAGACCGACTGGAACCGCGAACTGCGCTTCCAGGGCCACGTGGATGTGCCCCTCAACGCCACTGGCCACGAACAGGCCCGCCGCCTGGCCGAGCGCCTGGCTGCAGAGCGCCCCGTGGTGCACCACCTCATCTGCAGCGACCTCATCCGCACCCAGCAGACCGCCACGCCCAGCCTGCAGGTGCTGTTCCCCCAGGCCCGCATCGACACCCTCACCGACAGCGCCCTGCGCGAGCAAAACTTTGGCGTGGTGGACGGCAAGCGCGTGGACGACGTCAAGCAGGAACACGCTGATGCCTGGAACCTGTGGCTGCGTTTTGAAGCCGACTACGGCATGCCCGGCGGCGAGACCACCCGCCAGTTCCACACCCGCGTGATGGATGCCGTGTACCGCATCGCGCAGCAGCACAGCGGCCAGACCGTGATGGTGGTCACACATGGTGGCGTGCTGGACATGATCTGGCGTACTGCACGCGGCACGGGGCTGGATGGCCCGCGCCAGAGCGACATCCCCAACGCGGGGCTCAACCGTGTGCGGGTGAGCGGCGAGGCGGTGGAGGTGCTGGACTGGGCCGATGTGCGGCACCTGGC
>NZ_JADHVT010000237.1 GCF_016783915.1 Acidovorax sp. | reverse complement strand
CCTTGGGCAGCAGCACGGTGCGGATCTGGTCAAACACGGCGGGCTCGTGCGTGCGCAGCCACAGCAGCTTGGGCGCGGTGAAGCCGGGCATGGCGAGATTGCCGGTGATCTGGCGCGAGGTGGGCACAGCCGATTCCAGCTGCGCACATTCGGCGCTGGCGCGGCCGTCGTTCCACAAGATGGCCGGGCGCAGCACCTGGCCCTGCGCGTCCAGTACCACCGCGCCATGCATGTGGCCCGAGAGGCCGATGCCCCGCACCTGCGCCCACGCTGCGGGAGCCTGCGCGCGCAACTGCGCCACGGAGGTCTCCACAGCGGCCCACCAGTCGGCGGGGTGCTGCTCGCTCCAGGTGGGCTGGGGGCGCAGCTGGGGCACGGCGGCATCTGCCGTAGCGACCACAGTGTGCGCATCGTCCAGCAGCAGGAGCTTGACACCCGAGGTGCCTAAATCAATTCCGAGGTACATGGGTGATGGACAGATGTCAGTGATTCACAGTGAAAGCCATGGCCCGGCCTTTGCCTTTGGCGGGCTGCGTGCAGGGGTCACGCAACAAGGGCCTCCCTCTCAGGGTGCAGATCCGGCCGGGGATCAGGAAGTCTTTCCAAACCTTCCCGCGCCCTGCTTGCGGTACTCGCTGGGCGTCATGCCCTTGATGTCCAGAAAGCGGCGGTTGAAGTTGGCCATGTTGTTGAAGCCCACGTCATACGCAATGTGGGTGATGTAGCGCTCGGTCTCCATCAGCAGCTGGCACGCGCGGTTCACGCGCACCAGATTCACAAAGTCGGTGAAGGTATTGCCCGTGGCGCGGCGGAAGAAGCGTGAGAAGCGGCTCTCCGTCATGCCCAGCTCCTGCGCCAGGTCGGCCGCCGACAGCGGGTCGGCCAGATGGTCGGTGATGCGGCTCACGATGGCGTTGATCTGGTCGAGCTGGGTGTCGTTGTCCTCGCTTTGCAGCTGCGTGCTAGACAGCAAGCGAAAGTCGGTGCAGCGGGCCAGGTCGCTCAAGAACTCACAGAACGCGCCAAACCGTGCCAGGCCCTGGCGCGCCTTGATGCGGTGCCAGTGCTCTTGCGCCTGCGCCTCCATGCCGAAGAACTCGATGCCGTGGCGCGCACGCTCCAGCAGGGGCAGCACCTCGCGCAGCTCAGGGATGCTCTCGCTGCTGGCGACCAGCGGCGCGTGCGAGAACTGGATCACCAAGTCGCGCAGCGGCACGCCGCCTTCGGGCAAGTCCATGCTGATCCAGTTGTGCGGCAGGCGCGGGCCGGTCAGCACCAGCTGGCCGGGCTGGAACTGCCCGATCCAGTCGCCCACAAACACCTTGCCCGAGGTGGCGGTGATCAGGTGCAGCTCGTACTCGTCGTGGTAGTGCCAGCGCGCCAGCGGCGTGGGAAAACCATGCGACAGACAGCGGATGAACCCCGCCGTCTCGGGCGGCTCGTAGCCCAGCGCGGGCGAGCGCACATAGTCGTGCTCGAGCTCGGGCTTAGTCTGGCGCGGGGCGGTGGGCGTTTTCACGGTCATGGCAGTGGGTGGGCCGAAGTTACACCAGCATCAGGCGCCTGTCCGCTGCGCCACAAAGGCCAGCACGCGGGCATAGGCTTTGCGCAGGGTGTCTACCAGCTCGGGGCGGCTGGCCATCTCGCCCCACAGGGTCGTGTCGGCCGCAAAGGCCGCCACGGGGTCAGCGGCATCGCAGATGGCATGGGCCACGGCGGGGTCCATGGCCTGGTCCTGGTAGGTGTAGGGGATCTGCCCCGCGTGCCAGCGCTGCAGGTAGGCCAGGAACAGCGCGGGCAGCATGGCCACGCTGTCGAACGACGCGTTGCGCGCCAGTCGGTCGCGGATGGTGGGCGCAATCATGCCGGGGATCTTGGAGAACGCATCCATGGCCACGCGCTGGTTGGTGTCGGCGATGGCAGGGTTGCCGAAGCGGTCCAGCACCACGTCGCGGTACTGCTCCAGGTTGATGGGGCATGGCTGCTCTGGGGTGTGGAGCACCGGGATCGCGTCGTCGGTGACGTAGTCGTAGGCCATCTGGCGAATGGCCGCGTCGTGTGTGCCTTCGTGGATGTACTGGTAGCCCGCCAGCGTGCCCGCCCAGGCGATGCAGCTGTGGGTGGCGTTGAGCAGGCGGATCTTGGCCTCTTCGTGCGCCTGCACCGACTGCACCATCTCCACGCCCACAGTCTCCCACGCGGGCCGCCCGGCGATGAAGTCGTCTTCGATGACCCACTGGATGAAGCTTTCACCCATGAGTGCCGCCTTGTCGTCCCAGCCGGTCGCGGCCTTCACGCGCTCAGCCACATCGGGCGTGGGGCGCGGCGTGATACGGTCCACCATGGCGTTGGGACTCGTGGTGTTTTTCTGCACCCAGGCTTTCAACGGCGCATCGCCCAGCGCGTCGATGAACTGCAGCAGCCCGCTGCGCGAGCGCTCGCCGTTGTGGCGCAGGTTGTCGCAGTTCATCAGCGTCACAGCGCCCGCACCGGCTGCCCTGCGCGCGCGCAGGATGCTGACCAGGCCGCCATAGATGGTGTGACCTGCCTGGCCCGCCTTCACGGCCGCCATGTCGGCGCGCAGGTCGGCAAACGTGGGCCAGTCGAGCTGGTTCTGGGCATCCAGGTAGTAGCCCGCCTCGGTCACCGTGAAGCTGATGATGCGGGTGGCGGGGTCGGCACCCATGGCAATCAGCGGGGCCAAGTCGTCCTGGTAGGGGATCACCCGCTGGATCGACTCGATGACGGCGTAGTTGCGCTCGCCTTGGGGGGTGACGGTTTCGAGCGTGTAGCGTCCATCCTGCGCTTGCAGCGCCGCGATGGTGTCGGCCATGTCCGGGCGCAGGTTGCCGCCTGCGATGGCCCAGCCAGCGTCGCCCTGCTGGCGTGATGCGTGAACGTAAACGGCCTGGTGGGCGCGGTGGAACGAGCCCAGGCCCAGGTGCAGGATGAAATTCATGGTGCGTGACTACGGGTTTCTAGAGATCAAAGTTCGTGGGCATCATCACGACATCGCGGATGGTCATGCCGCGCGGGCGGGTGAGCATGAAGAGCACCACGTCGGCCACTTCGGACGCCTCGATGAGGCTGCCGCTGGCCTTGGCCTCGGCCAGCTTTTCCGCGGGCCAGTCGGCCAGCAGCGAGGTAATGACGGGCCCGGGCGAGATGGAGCCCACACGAATGCCGTGCTTGAACACCTGGCGGCGCACGGTCTGCACGAAGCAGTTGACGGCCCACTTGGACGAGGCGTAGACGGGCTCCCACGGCGTGGGGAAATGCGCGGCCAGCGAGCTGGTGACGATGATGTCGCCCGTGCCGCGCTCGATCATGTGGGGCAGCACGTTGTGCACGTTCTTCATCACCACGTTGACGTTCAGGTTGAGCATGCGGTCTATGGCGTCGGGGTCGGCATCCACCAGGTCGCCGCCCACATACAACCCAGCATTGGCGTGAAAGATGTCGAGTTGTCCCGCAATGGCCAGCGTGCGCGCAAGCAGGCTCGCACACTGCTTTGTGTCCAGCAAATCCAGCACCAGCGGCGACGCTTGGGCGCCGATGGCGGCGCAAGCCTTGTCCAGCGCTTTTTCATCGCTGTCGATAAGTACCACGTGCGCTCCAGCGTCGGCCATGGCCTTTGCACTGGCAAACCCGATGCCCGATGCGGCGCCGGTAACGGCCGCCACCTTGCCTTGAAGTTCTCGTCCGGGGGGCATGGAAGCAGTCATGGCGGTCATGCGGTCTGGCGGGCCACCACGCGGCCGTTCGGGTCGAACCAATGGGCGTGCGACGCGTCGATGTCCAGGCTCACCGCATCGCCGGCGCGCAGGCCTGTGCGGTCGTTCTGGCGCGCCACAAACTGCGCGCCGCTGGGCGTGCTCACGTAGATCAGCGTCTCTGCGCCCAATGCTTCCACCAGGTCCACCTGGCCCGGCACCGGCGTCGCGCCGGTGTTGCGCACCGTGATGTTCTCGGGGCGCAGGCCGATGGCACCGCCCTCCGCCCCGGCGGGTGCCTGCTGTTGTACAGGCGATGGCAGCTGCGGCAGGGGCACCACATTCATCTGCGGCGTGCCGATGAACTGGGCCACGAACTGGTTGGCGGGCTTGTCGTACAGCTCCAGCGGCGTGCCCACCTGCTCGATGACGCCATCGCGCAGCACCACCACGCGGTCGGCCAGTGTCATGGCCTCGACCTGATCGTGCGTGACGTAGATGGTGGTGGCGCCGAGGTCGCGGTGCAGCTTGGCGATCTCCACACGGGTCTGGCCGCGCAGCGCCGCGTCAAGGTTGGACAGTGGCTCGTCAAACAGGAACACCTTGGGCGCGCGCACGATGGCGCGGCCGATGGCCACGCGCTGGCGCTGCCCACCCGACAGCTCCTTGGGCGTGCGCTGCAGGTACTGCGTGAGGTTGAGGATGCGTGCGGCGTTCTGCACCTTCTCGTCGATCACCTGCTTGTCCACCTTGGCGAGCTTGAGCGCGAAGCTCATGTTCTCGTACACGCTCATGTGCGGGTACAGCGCGTAGCTCTGGAACACCATGGCCAGGTCGCGCTTGCTCGACGGCTGGTCGGTGATGTCGCGGCCGTCCAGCATCAGGGTGCCACCGTCGATGTTTTCGAGCCCCGCGATCAGCCGCAACAGCGTGGACTTGCCGCAGCCCGAGGGGCCGACGAAGACGATGAACTCGCCTTGCTGGATGGTGAGGTCGATGCCCTTGATGGCGCGGTGTTCACCAAAGAATTTCTCGATGCCGCGCAGTTGAAGGTAGGCCATGGAATCGGGTTCCTGAAAACTTGATTGCGTTGGATAGGAAAGCTGCGCGTTACTTCACGGCGCCGAAGGTCAGGCCTTGCACCAGCTGCTTCTGGCTGAACCAGCCAAAGACCACGATGGGCGCAATGGCCATCAGCGAGGCTGCGGACAACTTGGCCCAGAACAGGCCCTCAGGGCTGGAGTACGACGCGATCAGGGTGGCCAGCGTGCCGGCCTTGGCGGCGCTGAGGTTCAGGCTCCAGAAGGCCTCGGTCCATGACAGCACCAGGCACAACAGGCCGGTGGACGCGAGGCCGCCCATG
>NZ_JADHVT010000236.1 GCF_016783915.1 Acidovorax sp. | reverse complement strand
CTACGTGAAGAAGGTGCTCTCCAACACCACCAACTACGCGGCCATGCTCACCGGCCAGCCCCAGTCGCTCAAGAGCCGCCTGGGCACCATTGGCCCCCGCGATGCGGCGTTGCCCGAGGTGAACAAGGACCTGCCCTGAGGCCCTGTTGCTCGCCGGCGGGGGCGAAAGGTATCTGGATTGCTATCAATAGAGGAGCTGAAGGCGCATATTCAACTAGCGCCTCAGCCGGGTTTCATTAAAAAATAGAGAGGGTGTGATGGGCAAACTGGCATGGATGGCCTGTGTAGCCACAATGGCCGCGGCAGCGGCGTGGAGCGTGGGCGCGCAGGCGCAACCCGTGTACAAATGGGTGGATGCCGAGGGCAAGACCCACTACGGCTCGCAGCCCCCGCCCGCCAAGCAGGACGCCGAGCCGCTGAAGCTGCAAAGCAACAACGGCACCAGTGGCGGCAGCACCTCATCCGGCAGCAAGGGCGCCAGCGCCAAGGCGGGCCAGCAGTACAACCCCGATGGCACCAAGAAGGTCTCCAAGGACGTTGAGGAGTTTGGCGAAGGGCTCAAGAAATCGCTGGGCACGGTGGACAGCCAGCAGGTGCCCCTGAACTGCGCCGTGGCCGTTGACAACATCCACTACCAGGCCGACCTGATGCTGGAGGTGGGCCAGAAGAACGTGCGCGATGGCTACATGACGCAGGCAGCGTTTGATTCCGCCGCCCCCAAAATCCGCGAGGCCAAGGGCAAGTACAGCGTGTCGGACTGTCAGGGCGCCTCGGGCAACAAGAAGTCGTTCTACCAGTGCATGTCCAGCAGCAAGAACCATGTGACGGGCTGCGACAAGCAATACAAACACTGAGGGCGTTGTGCTGATCCGCCCAGGCGCTTTGTGCCAGCGGCGGCCCCTTCGCCAGGGCCCGCAGGGCAACAAGCTGTGCCGATGCGCCAGGCCTCACACGTTGTGCAGTACCTCGCCCTGGCGCGCAGCGGCACCTGACCGCACCAGTTCATCTGCCAGGCTCTGCAGCCATTCGGCCTCGGTCTGCGCTGCAAAGTGCCGTGCACGCAGCATGCCGAAATACGGCGTGGCCTGCGCCCAGGCCGTGAGGTCGGGAATGCCGATCCGCTGCCATTCGAGCAGCTTGTACTTGAGCAGCACCTTGGCCGCATAGAGCGCGTGCTTGCCCGGGTTGCGCACAAAACCATCCAGGCGGCGACGGGCGCCGTCGATGGCACGGGGGGCATCGGCAAACACTGGCCCGTGGCCCGGGATCACGACTTGGGGCGACAGCGTTTCAATCAGGTCCAGCGTGGCCCCCACTTGGGCGAAGGCATCGTCGCCCTCCAGCTCCGGGAACACCACGCCAAAGCCGTTTTCCCACAGCGCGTCGGCCGAGATCAGCACACGGCCCTGGGGCTCGAACAGCACCACCGAATGCGGGTCGTGCCCTGGCGCGGCATGGACCTGCCAGGGCTTGTCGCCCAGCAGCACGCACGAGCCCGGCACCAGCAGCGTATCGGCCCGAAAGGGCGGGCATTCCTGGCCGGTGGGGGTGTAGCTCAGCGCATAGGCATCCCACTGGCGCACATGGTCGGCCTGGCCGGGCGGGATGGCCGTGAGCACGCCGGGCCAGGCCTTTTGCAGCGCGGCATTGCCCCCGCAGTGGTCGCTGTGCAGGTGGGTGTTGAGCACGCGATCCAGCCTGCGGCCTGCAAGGGCGTCGCGCACCAGTTCCACGGTTTGCTCGGCATGGCTGCAATAGCCGGTGTCCACGATGGCGGTGTCGTGCTGGCCTATGAAGAGGATGTTGTTGGCCGACAGCCAGCCTCGTTCGAGAACGGTGATTTCAGGGGGCAGGAGATCTTGGGGCGCGGTGGTGGGCATGGATGCTGGGATTCGGGGCTTTGGTGGCGCGCATCATTTTTTGTGCGGCGCCGTGGGCTGCTGCCCAGCCTACCCCAGGTCGTGCCCGCCCCAAGTCCTCCAAAACCCGCAGCCCGGCCACCCAGGCTGTGTCAGAACGTCACGCCCGCCACCAGGATCACATTGGCATAGGGCGTGCACTCACCCGTACGCACCATCACACGGGCTTGCTGGGTCAAGCGCTTGAACTCTTCGTGCGATACGGACTGGGGCTCCACCGGCAAGTGGCACCAGGCGGGCAACTGCCCTCCATTGCGCTCCACGGCTTCGGTGGCGATCAGCGCTTTTTCGACCTGCATTTCGTCCAGCACCACCCGCAGCACATCGGCCACGGCCGGAATGCCCGGCGTCAGCGCCAGGTCAATGCGGCGCGGGCCATTGGGGATGGGCAGTCCCACGTCGCCGATCACCAGCATGTCGCCGTGGCCCAGGGTGGCGATGGCGTGGGAGAGTTCGGCATGCAGCAGGGCGGTGCGTTTCACAGGGGGCTCCAGGCGGGCGGTTGGGGGCTGTGCGCCACGGCGGCGCGGGTGGGAATGGACGGCTGGGCGCCGGGCTGGGTGACGCACAGCGCCGATGCGCGGATGCCTTCGCGCACGGCGGCATCGAGCGGCTCGCCGCGTGCCAGGGTCACGGCCAGCGCGCCCAGGAAGGTGTCGCCTGCGGCCGTGGTGTCCACCGCCCGCACGACCAGGCCGGGGTGGTAGCGGTTGCCTGCGGCATCGGCGGCCACGGCGCCCGCCGCGCCCAGGGTCACTACCACTTGGGCGGGGCCCTTGGCGCGCAATGCTTGTGCGGCTTTTGCCGCGTCTGCGGGCGTGGCGACGTTCTGGCCCGCCAGCGCGGCGGCTTCCACTTCGTTCACCACCAAGATATTGACCAGCGGCCACAGTGCCTCGGGCAGCGGTTGGATGGGTGAGGGGTTTAGCACTACAGGGCAGCCTGCTGCATGGGCCATCTCGGCGGCAGCCAGCACCTGGGGCAGGGGGGTTTCGAACTGCATCACCAGGCCGCCTGCGCCTTGCAGTGCGGCACCCAGTGCAGCGGCATCCAGCACAAAGCGGCCATTGGCGCCGGGCACGACCACGATGCGGTTCTGCCCCGAGGCTTCCACGGTGATGGCGGCCACGCCGGTGGTGGTTTGCGCATCGGTCTGCACGCCGCTGTGGTCAATGCCGTCGGCGTCGAGCCCGGCGCGCAGCGTCTGGCCGTAGCCGTCATTGCCCACGCGGCCAAACAAGGCCACCTGGGCGCCCTGGCGCGCGCAGGCCACCGCCTGGTTACCGCCCTTGCCGCCGGGCACCAGGTGCAGGGCGTCGGCCAGCACGGTCTCGCCGGGGCCGGGCGCGTGCTGCACCTGCAGCACCAGGTCCATGTTCAGGCTGCCGACGACGGCGATGCGGGGCGTGTGGCTCGGGCCCATGCCGCACCTCCGGGCGCATGGGCGGTGGAGGCGCGCACGCGCAGCTCGGGCTGCAGCATCACCTTGCGCGCGTCCTGGCGTTTGCCGTCGATGCGCTCCAGCAGCATGTCCACGGCCAGCGCGCCGATGCGCTGCTTGGGCTGGGCCACGGTGGTCAGCGGCGGGCTGGTGAAGGCGGTGAGTTCGATGTCGTCAAAGCCCACGATGGACAGTGCCTCGGGCACGCGCAGGTCGCGTTCGTGCGCGGCGCACAGCGCGCCCATGGCCATGAGGTCGTTACACACGAAGACGGCAGTGGGCGGCTCGGGCGCGCGCAGCACCGCGTGCATGGCTTCGTAGCCACCCTGGCTCGTGAAGTTGCCGTGCCACAGCAGGCCCTCGCCCGTGCCGCAGCCCGCGTCGGCCAGCGCCGTGCGCCAGCCGGCAATGCGCTGTTCGCTGGGTGCAATGCCTTCGGGGCCGCCAATGCAGGCAATGCGCCGGTGGCCCAGCGACAGCAGGTGGCGCGTGGCCAGCAGGCCGCCCTGCATGTGGGCGGTTTCCACCAGGTCACAGGGCTGCTGCCCGGCGATGTCGATTTCGCGGTCCACCAGCACGGTGGGGATGGACAGGCCCGCCAGCTGCGTGGCCAGCGTGGCGTCATGCCCGGTGGAGACTACGATGAGCCCGTCGATGCGCCGTTCGGCCAGCACCTGCAGGTAGGAGCCCTGGCGGTGCGCCTCGTCGTTGGTGTTGCACAGGATGACGTTGTAGCCCGCGCCAAAGCAGCGGTCTTCCACGCTGTGCACGATCTCGGCGAAGTAGGGGTTGGAGCTGTTGGGGATCAGCATGCCCAGCGTGCGCGTGTTGTTGCTCTTGAGGCTGCGCGCAATGGCACTGGGCACATAGCCCAGGGCGCGGATGGCGGCCTCGACGCGCTCGCGCCCCTCGGGGCTCACGCGGCGCGTGCCGTTGACCACGTGCGATACCGTGGTGACCGACACCTCGGCGTGGCGCGCAACGTCCTTGATAGTAGCCATGCAGGAAAAAGAAAAATCGGTGTGTTGAAACAGGTTCAGCGGGCGGCGCGGCGCTGGCGCAGCGTGTCCACAATGACGGCCGCCACGATCACAAAACCCGTGATGATGCGCTTGCTGGGCTCGCTGGCGCCCACCTGGGCCAGACCTGCTTCGAGCACCGCGATGATGAGCACGCCAAACGCGGTGTTCACCACCGAGCCGCGCCCGCCCATGAGGCTGGTGCCGCCAATCACCACGGCCGCAATCACCTGCAGCTCCATGCCGGTGCCCGCGTTGGGGTCGGCGGCTTCCAGCCGGGCCGACTGCATCAGGCCTGCCAGGCCTGCGAGCAGGCCGGTCATGGCAAACACGATCACGCGGATGGGACGCGGGTCCACACCGGCCAGGCGCATGGCTTCTTCATTGGTGCCAATGCCCACCACGCAGCGGCCGAACACGGTGCGCGACAGCACCAGCTGCGCCACCACCACCAGCACCACGGCCAGCAAGAAGGCGAACGAGATGCCGCCAAAAAACGGTGCTGACAGCCACGAAATCGCATCGCCCACGTACTGCGTGCGCGAGTCGGTGACCACATAGGCGCTGCCGCGCACGGCTTCGAGCATGCCCAGCGACACGATGAACGAGGGCAGCCGCCACGCGACGGAAATGGTGCCCGTGATGGTGCCGCACACCAGGCCCGTGGCCAGCGCCAGCGCGGCGGCGGCGGGCACCGTCCAGCCCCATTGCAGGA
>NZ_JADHVT010000068.1 GCF_016783915.1 Acidovorax sp. | reverse complement strand
AACATGGGGGAACGTTTTTAGGAGAGAGGAGGCCTTCCTCATAGGGAAGTGGGGGAACAAGCACCCAGAGTTTACGATTTTTCGTCCTTGTTCCCCCACCTGTTCCCCCACGTTGCCTTGGATGCGGTTAGACAACCCTAGACATTCATGCACTGTAACCTGTTGATTTTCCAAAGAAAAAGGGCGTTCACTGGACTTCAGTGAACGCCCTTGGACGTTATAGTGGTGGAGCTGGCGGGAATTGAACCCGCGTCCGCAAGCCTTCGTCAGGCAGATCTACATGTTTAGCGGTCTGATTTGGATCTCGCTACCCATGTCGCGCAGTCGCACGCTACATGGGCCGCCAGCACCCTATTTTCTCGCCTCCACCCAAGGTACCCGGATGGAAGCCAGCCCATGTAATTATCCTTGCAGCCGGGAGGCACTGATTGCTCAGAACCCCCTTGCCCAGCCCATCGGCCAACTGTTGCAAGGCTCACTGGCAATTAAGCAGCGAGTGCGAAACGTTCGTCGTTTGCAGTTAGTTTGTTAAATCGAGATTTACGAGCGTGACTCAAGCTCGACATGCACCACACTGATCCCGAACCCACGTCGAAACCAGGACAGCCCCTAGACCTCTTATTTTAGGCGTTCGCGAGCAATTGCAAGAGCTCACTGGGAGATTTAATTGCGGCGTGCGCGCCCCACTCTGCAGGGTCGGTCTTTGCGCCCAAGTAACCGTAGGTGGCGGCCACTGTACCCATGCCTGCCGCCAGACCTGCCACGATGTCACGCTCGTCATCACCCACGTAAATACACTGCTCCGGCGGCACACACAACCGCGCAGCCGCTTCCAGCAGGGGCGCGGGATGGGGCTTGGCGTGTGGCGTGGTGTCGCCACTGACCACTGCCGAAGCGGTGGCAAACAGCGGAATGGCCTGGGTCAGGGGTTCGGTAAAGCGGGCAGCCTTGTTGGTGACCACACCCCACGTCATGTTACGTTCGAGAATCTGGCGAACCAATTCCGGCACACCTTCAAAAATGGTGGTCTGCTCGGTCATGCGAGTTTCATAGTTCACGAAAAACTCTTCACGCATGACGGCAAAGTCTGGGTGATCTGGCCCCATGCCAAAGGCTTCTGCCAGCATGCCGCGGGCGCCTGCTCCCGCCATCGGGCGATATCGGGCCGGGGGCAGCGAAGGCAGACCTCGGTCGGTGCGCATTTTGTCTGCGGCCGCCCCCAAGTCTGGTGCGCTGTCGATCAGAGTCCCATCCAAATCAAAAAGGACTGCGCGAATGCCATGAAAAACGGTAGCCATATCAGCCGAGGCGACGCGCGGCAAACAGGTAATTGACGCTGGTGTTGGCGCTGAGCCAATAGCGACGCGTGAGGGGGTTGTATTCCAGGCCCTTGGTGTGCAGAACATCCAAGCCCGCACTGCGGCAATGCCCTGCAAGCTCACTGGGGCGGATCATCTTGGCGTATTCGTGGGTGCCGCGCGGCAGCATGTTGAGCACGTACTCCGCGCCCACAATGGCCAGCATAAACGCCTTGGCGTTGCGATTGATGGTGGAGAAGAAGACCCAGCCCCCGGGTTTGACCAGTGTGGCGCAAGCGCTAACGACCGAGGCAGGATCAGGCACATGCTCCAGCATTTCCATGCAAGTCACTACGTCAAAACCAGCGGGTTGCTCCAAGGCCATCGCCTCAGCGCTGATTTCACGGTACTGCACGTTTTGGGTTCCTGCCTCCAGGGCATGCAACTGCGCCACGCGCAGCGCCTTGGTTGCCAGATCAATACCAAGCACATCTGCACCCTTGCGCGCCATGGAGTCGGCCAGAATGCCACCGCCACAGCCCACGTCCAGCACGCGTTTGCCAGTCAAGGCACTCAACCCGTGAATCCAATCGAGCCGCAGTGGGTTGATCTGGTGCAAAGGGCGAAATTCACTATCGGGGTCCCACCACCGGTGGGCCAGTTCAGAAAACTTGGCCAGCTCGGCCGGGTCTGCATTGACGGTTTCGATCATGTCTCTGATTGTCCATGAAGGCATGGGTACGAAATTCTCCAGACGCAAAAAAGCCCCGCGAGCGGGGCTTTTTTGTGAAGCAATCCGAAGATTACTGAGCGGCGCGGGTGCCAACCACTTCGATTTCCACGCGGCGGTTCTTCGCACGGCCTTCGGCAGTCTTGTTGTCAGCCACGGGTTGCTTTTCGCCCTTGCCTTCGGTGTACACGCGGTTCTTTTCGATGCCCTTGGACACCAAATAAGCCTTCACGGCTTCAGAACGACGCACCGACAGCTTCTGGTTGTATGCATCGGAGCCTACGGAGTCGGTGTGACCCACGGCAATAATCACTTCCAGGTTGATGCCCTTGACCTTGGAAACCAGGTCGTCCAACTTGGCCTTGCCTTCTGGCTTCAGCACCGACTTGTCGAAGTCGAAGAAGGCATCAGCAGCGTAGGTCACCTTGGTGGCGACGGCTGGTGCTGGTGCTGGTGCGGGAGCAGGAGCAGCAGCAGGTGCGGGTGCAGCAGCTGGAGCAGGTGCGGCGGCAGGTGCGGGGGCAGCGATAGCGCCATCGCAGCCAGCGGCAGCCGTAGCAGGCGTCCAGTTGGCATCACGCCAGCAGTATTCGTTGGTACCGTTCTTCCAGACCAGTTGGCCAGAAGCATCGCGCCAGTTGTCAACGGTTTGTGCGCCAGCGGCGGTTGCGAGCGCTGCAGAGGCAAACAACATCGCCACTTTGTTCAGTTTCTTCATGGTTCTCCTCTTGGGGAAAAAGCCGCAGCCGCGCTGCGAATCAGGACGCCTGGGGTGACCACCACCCTAAGCGTTCAAACGATTGTGCCATACGTAACAGGGCAAAAGCTGCGCCTGCTGGTCGGGGCCCGTAGGACAAAACCTGAATTGCTTCGATATGTTGCGCCGTCGCTACACGGTCTTACGCCTAAAATGGCTCTCCTTTGCCGCCCCCGCCGTCCCAATGACCCAGTTTGCCAAAGAAACCCTGCCGATCAGCCTCGAAGAAGAGATGCGGCGCAGTTACCTCGATTACGCGATGAGCGTGATCGTAGGTCGTGCACTGCCCGACGCGCGTGACGGCTTGAAGCCTGTGCACCGCCGCGTTCTTTTCGCCATGCACGAGCTCAACAACGACTGGAACCGGCCTTACAAAAAGTCGGCCCGTATCGTGGGCGACGTGATCGGTAAATACCACCCGCATGGCGACTCTGCGGTGTACGACACCATTGTGCGGATGGCGCAGGACTTTTCGCTGCGTCACATGCTGGTGGATGGACAAGGTAATTTCGGATCCGTGGACGGCGATAACGCTGCGGCCATGCGATACACCGAAATCCGTCTGGCCAAAATTGCGCATGAAATGCTGGGTGACATCGACAAGGAGACTGTCGATTTCGGCCCCAACTACGACGGCAGCGAGAAAGAGCCGCTGGTATTGCCAAGCAAACTGCCCAATTTGCTGGTAAACGGATCGGCGGGTATTGCGGTGGGTATGGCCACCAACATTCCGCCACACAACCTCAACGAAGTGGTCGATGCGTGCCTGCACATGCTGCGCAATCCCGAGACGACCATCGATGAGTTGATGGAAATCATCCCGGCCCCAGATTTCCCCACCGCCGGCATCATCTACGGCATCAACGGCGTGAAGGATGGCTACCGCACCGGGCGCGGCAAGGTGGTGATGCGTGCCAAGTGCCACTTTGAGGACATCGACCGTGGCCAGCGCCAGGCGATCATCGTGGACGAGCTGCCCTACCAGGTCAACAAAAAGACGCTGCAGGAGCGGATGGCCGAGCTGGTGCACGAGAAAAAGATCGAGGGCATCAGCCACATTCAGGACGAGTCCGACAAGTCGGGCATGCGTCTGGTGATCGAACTCAAGCGCGGCGAAGTACCTGAGGTGGTGCTCAACAACTTGTACAAGCAGACGCAGCTGCAGGACACGTTCGGCATGAACATGGTTGCGCTGATTGACGGCCAGCCCCGCCTGTGCAACCTGAAGGATCTGATCAGCGTCTTCCTGCAGCACCGCCGCGAAGTGGTGACACGCCGTACGGTGTTCGAGCTGCGCAAGGCACGCGACCGTGGGCATGTGCTGGAAGGCCTTGCCGTGGCCTTGGCCAACATTGATGACTTCATTGCCATCATTCGCAACGCACCCACCCCCCCCGTGGCCAAGGCCGAGCTGATGGCCCGCCCCTGGGACAGCAAGCTGGTGCGTGAGATGCTCACCCGCACGCGTGCCGACGGTGGCGTGATCAATGCCGACGACTATCGCCCCGACGGCCTTGAAAAAGAATTCGGCATGGGCCAGGACGGCCTGTACCGCCTGTCGGAAACGCAGGCCCAGGAAATCCTGCAGATGCGCCTGCAACGCCTCACGGGCCTGGAGCAGGACAAGATCGTCGCCGAATACAAGGAAGTCATGGCGGTCATCGAAGACCTGCTGGACATCCTGGCCAAGCCCGAGCGCGTGTCGGTCATCATCGGCGACGAACTCACCTCCATCAAGCAGGAGTTCGGCCAGCACAAGCTGGGCGCACGTCGCTCCATCGTTGAATACAGCGCACAGGATCTCTCCACCGAAGACCTCATCACCCCCACAGATATGGTGGTGACGCTCTCTCACACCGGCTACATCAAGAGCCAACCCCTGTCCGAATACCGTGCACAAAAACGCGGCGGACGTGGCAAGCAGGCCACCGCGACCAAAGAAGACGACTGGATCGACCAGCTCTTCATCGCCAACACGCACGACTACATCCTGTGCTTCTCCAACCGTGGCCGCCTGTATTGGCTCAAGGTGTGGGAAGTACCAGCCGGTTCGCGCGGCTCGCGTGGCCGACCCATCGTCAATATGTTCCCGCTGCAGGACGGCGAAAAGATCAACGTGGTGCTGCCACTTACCGGCGACATGCGCAGCTTCCCAGCGGACCGCTACGTGTTCATGGCTACCAGCATGGGCACCGTGAAGAAAACGGCGCTGGACGAATTCAGCAACCCGCGCAAGGGCGGCATCATCGCAGTGAACCTGGATGACGGCGACTATCTGATCGGCGCTGCCCTGACCGACGGCAAGCACGACGTGATGTTGTTCAGCGACGGCGGCAAGGCCGTGCGCTTTGACGAAAACGACGTGCGCCCACTGGGCCGTGCGGCACGTGGCGTGCGCGGCATGATGCTGGAAGACGGACAAAGCGTGATCGCCATGCTGGTCGCCGAAGACGAAACGCAGAGCGTGTTGACCGCCACAGAAAACGGCTACGGCAAGCGCACCAGCATCACCGAATACACCCGCCACGGTCGTGGCACCAAGGGCATGATCGCCATCCAGCAAAGCGAGCGCAACGGCAAGGTCGTAGCCGCCACCCTGGTGCATGCCGATGACGAGATCATGCTGATCACCGACAAGGGCGTGCTGGTGCGCACCCGCGTGAGCGAGATCCGCGAACTGGGCCGAGCTACTCAGGGCGTGACATTGATCGCACTGGACGAAGGCTCCAAGCTCAGCGGCTTGCAGCGCATTGTCGAGAACGATGCCAATGTGACGGATGCGGAGACCGATGGCGAAGGAAGCACGGACAGCGGAACCCCATCCGCACCCGACACCCCCGACGCCTGACCACTGCAGCGCGTAGGTGCGCGCTGCAAATGCTACGAAAAGAGGAGCATCAGGCGCTTATTGAATAAGCGCCTGATGCATTTTGAGCCCCTACCATGACACGCCCCTACAACTTCTCCGCAGGCCCCGCCGCCATCCCCTCCGAAGTCCTGGAACAAGCCGCCGCCGAAATGCTGGACTGGCACGGTAGCGGCATGGGCGTGATGGAAATGAGCCACCGCGGCAAGGAGTTTCTGTCCATCTACGAAAAGGCGGAAGCCGACCTGCGCGAGCTGCTGGCCGTGCCGTCGCATTTCAAGATCCTCTTCATGCAAGGTGGTGGCTTGGCCGAAAACGCCATCGTCCCGCTCAACCTGTCGCGTGCAGGGGTGGTCGATTTTGTGGTGACCGGCAGCTGGAGCCAGAAGTCGCAAAAGGAAGCACGCAAATACGCGTCCGAAGTCAACATCGTCGCCACGGCTGAAGAGACGGGCTTTACCACCGTGCCGGACCCAGCTTCCTGGACAGTCAGCCGGGGCGCGAGCTACCTGCACCTGTGCAGCAACGAAACCATCCATGGCACCGAGTTCCACCAGCTGCCCGACCTCAAGGCACTGGGCAGCGATGCGCCGCTGGTGATCGATTTCTCCTCGCACGTGGCATCGCGGCCCGTGGACTGGAGTCGCGTGGGCCTGGCTTTTGGCGGCGCGCAAAAGAACCTGGGCCCCGCAGGCCTTACGCTGGTGATCGTGCGCGAAGACCTGCTGGGTCATGCCCTGCCCACCTGCCCCAGCGCCTTCGACTACAAAATCGTGGCCGACAACCAGTCGATGTACAACACACCGCCCACCTGGGGCATCTACATCGCCGGGCTGACCTTTCAGTGGCTCAAGCGCCAGACCGAAGGCGGCCTGACCGGTATAGCCGCCATGGAGCAGCGCAACATCGCCAAGGCCACACTGCTCTACAACGCCATCGACCAATCGCAGCTGTACGTGAACAAGGTGGCGGCCAATTGCCGCTCGCGCATGAATATCCCGTTCTTCCTGCGCGATGAAAGCCGTAATGACGCCTTCCTGGCCGGCGCCAAGGAGCGCGGCCTGCTGCAGCTCAAGGGCCACAAGTCCGTGGGCGGCATGCGCGCCAGTATCTACAACGCCATGCCTTTGGCGGGCGTGCAGGCGCTGGTGGACTACATGCGAGAATTTGAACAAAAGCACGCCTGAGCCCGCACCCCACACGACAGCAACAGAAAACGGCTCCCACAGCACGCACCGCTACCCCACCGTCCATGAACAATCCGCAAGCCTCACCCGACCTCGCCAGCCTGCGCGTGCAGATCGACAGCATCGACCAGCAACTGCTCACGCTGCTGAACCAGAGGGCGCTGGTGGCAGAACAGGTGGGTGAAGTCAAAAAGCGCGAAGGCACGCCCTTTTTCCGCCCCGACCGTGTGGCACAGGTCATCGACAAGATCACCAACGCCAACCCTGGACCGCTCAAGGGTGCACACGTGGCGGCCATCTGGCGCGAGATCATGTCCGCCTGTCTGGCCCTCGAATCGCCCCAACGTGTAGCCGTTCTGGGCCCCGAGGGCACGTTCTGCGAGCAGGCAGCGATCGAGTTCTTTGGCGGCGCGGCCGACCTGATGTATTGCGCCAACTTCGATGAGGTGTTCCACGCTACGGCAGCGGGCAGCGCGCAGTATGGTGTGGTGGGCGTGGAGAACTCTACCGAAGGCGTGGTCACACGTTCGCTGGACCTGTTCCTGCACACCCCCACCCACGTGGTAGGCGAAGTCAGCCTGCTGGTGCGCCACAACCTGCTGCGCACGACCAATTCGCTTGATGGCATCGAAGTCGTTCTGGCGCATCCGCAAGCGCTGGCGCAGTGCCAGGCTTGGCTGTCCAAACACCTGCCGCATGCCGAGCGCCGCCCGGTGTCCAGCAATGCCGAAGGCGCGCGCCTGGCCACCACCAACCCTGCCTGGGCAGCCCTCTCCAGCGAGCGAGCGGCTACCCAGTTCGGTTTGCACATCGTCTCCCACGCCATCCAGGACGACGCCTACAACCGCACCCGCTTCGCCATCATCTGCCTGCCACACACGCTGCAGACGCCGCCCCCCTCGGGCAAGGATTGCACCAGCTTGGTGGTATCGGTGCCCAACAGGCCCGGCGCCGTGCACGACCTGCTAGTGCCGCTCAAGACGCACGGCGTGTCAATGACGCGTTTTGAGTCGCGTCCAGCCCGCACCGGCCAGTGGGAGTACTACTTCTACATCGATCTCGATGGCCACCCCGCCCAGCCTCACGTGGCTCGGGCCCTGGAAGAACTGCGCAGTCTGTGTGCGTTCTACAAAGTCCTCGGGACCTACCCCGTCTCGTCATAAGGAGCCATCGCCATGTTCGAACAATTGGGGCTGATCGGCTGTGGACTCATGGGAGGCTCGTTCGCCCTTGCCATGAAAAAGGCCGGATTGGTCAAGCGCGTGGTGGGCTACAGCAAGTCACCCTCCACTACCGACCGCGCCCGCCAGTTGGGCGTTATCGATGTCGAGGCGCCCTCCGCACTGCTGGCCGTGGCGGGCGCCGACGTTGTGCTGGTGGCCGTGCCTGTGGCAGCCACTGAGGCCACCCTCAAGGCCATCAAGCACCTGGTCACCCCGCAGATGCTCATCATGGACGTGGGGTCGACCAAGTCAGACGTGGTCCAGGCTGCGCAGCGCTCGCTGCGCGACCAGGTGGGGTCGTTTGTGCCGGCGCATCCCATCACGGGGCGCGAGGTATCCGGCGTGGAACACGCCGAGGCCGACCTGTACAGCGGGCGCCAGGTGATCCTGACCCCCACCGAGCGCACTTTGACTGCCCAGTTGCAGGACGCCGAAAAGATCTGGACTGCGCTGGGTTGCCGCGTGACCAGCATGTCGCCCGAATCACATGATGCGGCCTTTGCCGCTGTCAGCCACCTGCCCCATTTGCTGGCGTTTGCGATGATGAACGGCATCACGGGCCAGACCCACGGCGACGACTTTTTGTCGCTCGCAGGCCCTGGATTCCGCGACTTCACGCGCATTGCCGCCAGCGACCCCAAGGTGTGGCGCGATATCCTGCTGTCCAACCGGGACGAAGTCATTGCACAGTCCAAGCAGTTCCAGCAGGCACTGCGCAACATCGAGCAAGCCATGGAAAAAGGCAACGCCCAGGCGCTCGAAGACATGCTGACGCTGGCCAGCGAAACCCGCGCGCACTGGCGCATGGGCGCAAAACGCAAGTAACCCCCGACATTGCCCCCCTTGAGTCGCCTGCGGCGCCCTCCCCTCAGGGGCACGTACCCGATGGCCTGGCAACGCCAGTTCAACGGGAGCACTGGTTGTTGGGGCGCGCCAGTTGCGTAGGCCGCTGGCTGCACGAACGCCCTTTGAGCTGCAATTGGACACACCAAAAAGATGTACAGCACCGCATTCCTCGATCTCCCCCCCCTGCAAGCCGCCGCTGGCGAAGTCCACCTGCCGGGCTCCAAGAGCATTTCCAACCGCGTGCTGCTGCTGGCGGCGCTGAGCAGCGGCACTACCACCGTGCACGACCTGCTGGCATCCGACGACACGCGGGTGATGCTGGACGCGCTGCGCCAGATCGGCTGCGTGGTTGACGAGTCTGGGGGCAGCACGGTACGCATCACGGGCCTGGGTGGCAGCACGCCGCTGTCGCCCGCGAAACTGTTCATGGGCAACGCGGGCACCGCCATGCGCCCGCTGACGGCGGCGCTGGCGCTGCTGGGTGGCGAGTTCGAGCTGTCGGGTGTGCCGCGCATGCACGAGCGCCCCATCGGCGACCTGGTCGATGCGCTGCGCCAGCTGGGTTGCCAGATCGATTACCTGGGCAATGACGGCTACCCACCGCTGCACATTGCGCATGGCCAAGGGGTTCCCGCCCTGGCGCTGGCAGCGCCCATCCGCGTTCGCGGCGATGTGTCCAGCCAGTTCCTGACAGCCCTCCTCATGGCACTGCCGTTGGCCGCCGTCCATCAGCCCGTCGTGATCGAGGTCGTGGGCGAGCTGATCTCCAAGCCCTACATCTCCATCACCTTGCAGCTGCTGGCGCGCTTCGGCATCGCGGTCGAACACCAGAACTGGCAGCGCTTCACCATCGCGGCGGGCAGCAGTTACCAGTCCCCAGGAGACATCCATGTGGAGGCAGATGCGTCATCTGCTAGCTATTTCATAGCACTTGGAGCAATCGCAACTAGCGCTACCGGACAAAAAGACGCCAAATCCGGCATCAAGATACAAGGCGTGGGTCTCGATTCGATCCAGGGCGATATTCGCTTTGTCGAAGCGGCCCGGGCCATGGGCGCGGTGATTACCGGGGGCCCCAACTGGCTGCAGATAGAACGTGGCGCGTGGCCCTTGCAGGCCATTGACCTGGATTGCAACCACATCCCCGATGCAGCCATGACCCTGGCCGTGATGGCGTTGTACGCCGACGGCACCACCACGCTGCGCAATATTGCAAGCTGGCGCGTGAAGGAAACCGACCGCATCGCCGCCATGGCAACCGAACTGCGCAAGCTCGGCGCCACGGTCGAGGAAGGTGCCGACTTCATCCGCGTGACCCCACCCGTGCGTGTGCAAGACTGGAAACCCGCCAGCATCCACACCTATGACGACCACCGCGTGGCCATGTGTTTCTCGCTCGCAGCCTTCAACCCCGCCGCCCTGCCAGTCCGCATCGAAGACCCCAAGTGCGTGGCCAAGACCTTTCCGGACTATTTCGAGGCCCTGTTCTCTGTGGCCCAGGTTGCAGCACCACAGATTCCCGTGATCTGCATTGACGGCCCCACAGCCTCGGGCAAAGGCACCGTGGCAGCGGCGGTGGCACAGCGGCTGGGCTATGGTTTCCTGGACTCAGGTGCGATGTATCGCATCACCGCCCTTGCAGCGCTGCGGGCGGGCCTCGCCATCGACGCAGACCACGAAGCCCGTATCGCCACCCTGGCCCAGACGCTGCCGGTGCGGTTTGAGGGCGGCAAGGTGTGGCTGGGCAGCGACGACGTAACCGAGGCCATCCGCACCGAAGAAGCCGGTATGAACGCATCCCGTGTGTCCGCTCTGCCTGCCGTGCGCACGGCGCTGGTAGACCTGCAACACAGCTTCCGGCGCCTGCCGGGGCTGGTGGCCGATGGCCGTGACATGGGCACGGTGATCTTCCCGGACGCTCCTTTGAAGGTGTTTTTGACCGCCAGCGCCGCCTGCCGCGCCGAGCGTCGTTATAAACAGTTGATTTCAAAGGGTTTTTCGGCTAGTATCGACGACCTTCGCGCAGATTTAGAGGCGCGCGACGCCCGGGATAGCTCCCGCAGCGTTGCTCCCCTCAAGCCCGCGCAAGAAGCTCTGGTCCTGGACAACTCCGATTTGACGATTGAACAAGCCGTCGAAAAGGTGCTTTCCTGGTGGCAGGAGCGCCAGCCCTTCGCAGCATCTGCGCAGCGCTGACAACGTGGGGCCCTCGGGCTCCAGGCAGTGCCGAAAGGCCTTGCAACAGGCCCACGCAGCCCCCCTCGCGCGCCAGCGCACAGGTTGTGTGGATCGATAACCTAACCCGCGGTCGTACCGCAAAAAACCACCGCAAGCAGCTATAAAAACAGTAGCAATGGTGCTACTGGAATCCTGTTTGTGGCAAGGAAACACATGTCCGAATCTTTTGCCGCCCTTTTTGAAGAATCCTTGCAGCGCACGGAAATGCGCCCAGGCGAAGTCATTACCGCTGAAGTCGTGCGCGTCGAGCACAACTTCGTGGTCGTGAACGCTGGCCTCAAGTCCGAAGCCTACGTGCCGCTGGAAGAGTTCAAGAACGACAAGGGCGAAGTCGAAGTCCAAGTGGGTGACTTCGTGTCGGTGGCCATTGGCTCCATCGAAAACGGCTACGGCGACACCATCCTGTCGCGTGACACCGCCAAGCGTCTGGCCTCCTGGATGAGCCTGGAAAAGGCCCTGGAATCTGGCGAATTCGTCACTGGCACGACCAGCGGCAAGGTCAAGGGCGGTCTGACCGTTCTGGTCAACGGCATCCGCGCATTCCTGCCCGGTTCGCTGATCGATACCCGTCCGATCAAGGATCTGACGCCGTACGAAAACAAGACCATGGAATTCAAGGTCATCAAGCTGGACCGCAAGCGCAACAACGTGGTGCTGAGCCGCCGCGCTGTGGTGGAAGCCTCCATGGGCGAAGAGCGCGCCAAGCTGATGGAAACCCTCAAGGAAGGCTCCATCGTTCAAGGCGTGGTCAAGAACATCACCGAATACGGTGCGTTCGTGGACCTGGGCGGCATCGACGGCCTGCTGCACATCACCGACATGGCATGGCGCCGTGTGCGTCACCCTTCCGAAGTGGTGACCGCTGGTCAGGAAATCACCGCCAAGATCCTGAAGTTCGACACCGAAAAGAACCGTGTCTCGCTGGGTCTGAAGCAAATGGGCGACGACCCATGGATGGGCGTGAACCGCCGCTACCCACAATCGACCCGCCTGTTCGGCAAGATCACGAACATTGCCGACTACGGCGCGTTCGTCGAACTCGAACCCGGCATCGAAGGCCTGGTGCACGTGTCTGAAATGGACTGGACCAACAAGAACATCGCTCCCGCCAAGCTGGTTTCGCTGGGCGACGAAGTCGAAGTCATGGTTCTGGAAATCGACGAAGACAAGCGCCGTATCAGCCTGGGCATGAAGCAGTGCAAGGCCAACCCATGGCAAGAATTCGCACAGGACACGAAGCGCGGCGACCGCGTCAAGGGTCCTATCAAGTCGATCACCGACTTCGGCGTTTTCGTGGGCCTGGCTGCCGGCATTGACGGCCTGGTGCACTTGTCCGACCTGTCGTGGAACGAACCTGGCGAAGCCGCAGTTCGCAACTACAAGAAGGGCCAGGAAGTCGAAGCCATCGTGCTGGCTGTGGACGTGGACCGCGAGCGCATCTCCCTGGGCATCAAGCAGCTCGACGGCGACCCATTCACGACCTTCGTGACCGTGAACGACAAGGGCCAGACGGTGACCGGCAAGGTCAAGACCGTGGACGCCCGTGGCGCTGAAATCGACCTCGGCGAAGACATCGTGGGCTACCTGCGCGCTTCGGAAATCTCCCGCGACCGCGTGGAAGATGCCCGCAACGTGCTCAAGGAAGGTGACGAAGTCACGGCTGTGGTGGTCAATGTGGATCGCAAGACCCGCAACATTCAGCTGTCGATCAAGCAAAAGGACATGGCTGACGAACAAGGCGCCATGGCCAACCTGAGCCAGCAATCGAGCCGCGAAAGCGCCGGCACGACCAGCCTGGGCGCCCTGTTGCGCGCCAAGCTGGACAACTCGGAAAAGTAAAGCGCTGACCCGTTAAACGGTCAGACAGCGGGCGCCTCGGCGCCCGCTCTTTTTTCAGCCAAGACTGCCTATGTCCCAAGATTCCATGACCCGCTCAGACCTCGTCGAAGAACTGGCCGCCCGTTTCGGCCAGCTCACCCACCGAGATGCCGAATACGCCGTCAAGACCATTCTGGACGCCGTGGGCGAGGCCCTGGTGCGCGGGCACCGCATCGAGATCCGGGGCTTTGGCAGTTTCTCGGTCAATCACCGCCCACCCCGCATGGGCCGCAATCCGCGCAGCGGCGAGGCTGTGGCCATTCCCGAAAAACGCGTCCCCCATTTCAAGCCAGGCAAGGCACTGCGCGAAGCCGTGGACAAACGCACGGCCGAAATGGAAGAAAAGACCCAGCCCACGACGGGCGGCGCGGGCAGTTGATATCAAATTGATAGCTGCAGGTGCATGATCTACGAGCGCCTGCTGCCTTTTTTTGCCTGTTGGTCGGACTGCAGACACACGCGGGGCCGCAGCGCCAAGCTCTTAGAATCGCCCCACCACTGGGGAGACCGATGAAATACCTCCTGTGGCTGCTCAAGGCAGCCATTTTTTTTACGCTCTTCGCCTTCGCGCTGAACAACCAGCAGGACGCGACCGTGCATTTCTTCTTTGGCACGCAATGGCGCGCGCCCTTGGTGCTGGTGGTGCTGACCGCCTTTGCTGCAGGGCTGGTCGTCGGGGCGCTGGGCATGGTGCCGCGCTTGTGGCGGCACCGCACCGCTGCCCGCCGCGCGCAGGCGGCGGTCGTTGCTCCCGCTCCCGTGGCGCCACCTGCCGCCAGCGCCACACCCACAGCGCCCCCACCACCTCCTGACCTGCCTTCGATCCATGGAATTTGACCTGAGCTGGATACTGCTGGGCCTGCCCCTGGCCTTTGTGCTGGGCTGGCTGGCTTCGCGTTTTGACCTGCGCCAGCTGCGCGCCGAGAACCGGCGGGCGCCCAAGGCGTACTTCAAGGGCCTGAACTTTCTACTCAATGAGCAGCAGGACCAGGCCATCGACGCCTTCATCGAGGCCGTGCAGAACGACCCCGACACCTCCGAGCTGCACTTCGCACTGGGCAACCTGTTTCGCCGCCGGGGCGAATACGACCGCGCCGTGCGTGTGCACGAGCATCTGCTCTCGCGCGGCGACCTGAGCCGTACCGACCGCGAGCGCGCCCAACATGCGCTGGCGCTCGACTTCCTCAAGGCCGGGCTGCTCGACCGCGCAGAAGACGCGCTGCAGCGCCTGGAGGGCACTCCGTTTGAGGCCCAGGCCCGCCTGGCACTGCTGGCCATTTACGAACGTTCGCGCGACTGGCCCCATGCCGCCACCATTGCCCGCAAGATGCACGATGCCGATCAGGGCGACTTCAGCACCCGGCAAGCCCACTACCTGTGCGAGCAGGCACTGGCGCTGAGTGCGCAAGGCGACCTGCCGGGCGCGCAGGCCCTGCTGGATCAGGCTGTGGCCGCCGCCCCAGAGGCTGCACGCGCGCGCATCGAACTGGCACGCCTGCAACGCCTGATGGGCCAACCCGCAGCGGTGCTGTCCACTCTCAAGGTCCTGGGCGAGCGCAACCCCGCAGCGCTGCCCCTGGCCGCCCCGCTGATGGTCGAGGCTGCCACCGCTGCCGGCCGTACACAGGAAGTCCACGCCCTGCTGCAGGCCCACTACGCAAAAGCGCCCTCGCTGGATGTGCTGGAAAGCATCGTGGCCATGGAAGCTGCCGACGAGGCCACCCGCCCATCCGCCCGCCAGCGCTATGTGGAGCACCTGGACAAGGAGCGCTCCCTGGTCGCTGCGGCCAAATGGCTGGCCACCGAAAAGCTGGAACACGAAGAATTCCACCCCCAGGTTCAACGTGCGCTGGACCATGCCGTCAAGCCCCTGACCCGCTACCGCTGCGCGGCCTGCGGCTTCGAGGCGCGCCAGCATTTCTGGCAATGCCCCGGCTGCCAGACCTGGGACAGCTACCCCGCGCGCCGGGTCGAAGAACTCTAAGAGCCTTCATCCTCAACACCGTAAGACCCTTGCCATGCTGAAGAAACTGCTGACCCTGCTTGTTGCCATGCTGCTCGCGACCGCCACCTGGGCTGCCGTGGACGTGAACACCGCCACCGAGGCCGAACTCGACGGCATCAAGGGCATCGGGCCCGGCCTGTCGGGCCGCATCCTGCAAGAGCGCCAGAGCGCGCCCTTCAAGGACTGGGCGGACTTCATCGGCCGTGTGGGCGGCGTGGGCAATAAGAGTGCCGTCAACTTCTCCAAAGAGGGCCTCACCGTCAACGGCAAGAAATACAGCGCAGCAGCAGCCGCCAAGGCAGAAGCCAAAAACAACAAAAAACACAGCAGCTCCCAGACAGCAGACCGCAAGGCCCGTGGCAGCGCTGACAAGGAGGCCGCAACGGCAACCACACCACCCGCCACGGCGACTGCGGCACCGGCCGCGTCAGCACCAGCCCCATCAGCAAGCGCTAGCAAAAACTAAGCACGCTTCACAAGCAGCAAGCCCGCTCCAGCGGGCTTGTTTTTTTTGGCAGGGGATGCGCGACAGCAAGGGGCGGGCAGGGTTTTTAGGAGCTGCCCCTAAAATCAATCGCGCATGCCCCTGATCACGCTCATCCTTCTCCCCTTCATCGGCAGCCTGCTGGCAGCGGTTCTGCCCTCCAACGCCCGCAATACCGAGTCCACCCTGGCAGGACTCATCGCCCTGTTCTGCACCGTGCAGGCGGCGCTCTACTTCCCGGAGATTGCAGACGGCGGCGTGATCCGGCAAGAGCTGACCTGGCTGCCTGCGCTGGGCTTGAACCTCGTCATCCGCATGGATGGCTTTGCCTGGATGTTCTGCATGCTGGTGCTGGGCGTGGGCAGCCTGGTGGTGCTGTACGCGCGCTACTACATGTCTCCCGCCGATCCGGTGCCGCGCTTCTTCTCGTTTTTTCTGGCGTTCATGGGCGCGATGGCGGGCGTGGTGCTCTCGGGCAACATCATCCAGATTGCATTCTTCTGGGAGCTGACCAGCCTGTTTTCCTTCCTGCTGATCGGCTACTGGCACCACCGCAAGGATGCGCGGCGCGGTGCGCGCATGGCGCTGACGGTGACTGGCACGGGCGGGTTGGCGATGCTGGCGGGCATGCTGGTGCTGGGTCACATTGTGGGTAGCTATGACCTCGACCATGTGCTCGTCGCGGGCCAGCTCATCCAGAACCACCCGCTGTACACCACCGCGCTCGTCCTGATTCTGCTGGGGGCACTCACCAAAAGCGCACAGTTCCCGTTTCACTTCTGGCTGCCCAACGCCATGGCGGCGCCTACGCCCGTGTCGGCCTACCTGCACTCGGCCACCATGGTCAAGGCCGGTGTATTCCTGCTGGCGCGCCTGTGGCCGGCGCTCGCGGGCACGGAGCAGTGGTTCTGGCTGGTGGGTGGAGCGGGCCTGGCCACGTTGCTGGTGGGCGGCTATGCGGCCATGTTCCAGAACGATCTCAAGGGCCTGCTGGCGTACTCGACCATTTCGCACCTGGGCCTCATCACGCTGCTGCTGGGCCTGAACAGCCCGCTGGCCGCCGTGGCCGCCGTGTTCCACATCATGAACCACGCCACCTTCAAGGCCTCGCTGTTCATGGCCGTGGGCATCGTGGACCATGAAAGTGGCACACGCGACATACGGCGCCTGTCGGGCCTGCGCACCATGATGCCGATCACCGCCACCCTGGCCATGGTGGCCAGCGCGGCCATGGCGGGCGTGCCACTGCTCAACGGCTTCCTGTCCAAGGAAATGTTCTTTGCCGAGACGGTGTACGTGAACACCACGCCGTTGCTCGAATGGCTGCTGCCCGTGGCGGCCACGGTGGCCGGCATGTTCAGCGTGGCGTACTCGCTGCGCTTCACGGTGGATGTGTTCTTTGGCCCGCCCGCTACCGACCTGCCACGCCCACCCCATGAGCCCCCGCACTGGATGCGTGTGCCAGTGGAGCTGCTGGTGCTGGCCTGCCTCGTGGTGGGTACGCTGCCCGCATGGTCGGTGGGGGCCTACCTGGCCGCTGCCGCGCGGCCCGTGGTGGGGGGCGAGCTGCCCACGTACAGCCTGGCGGTCTGGCATGGGTTCAACACCCCGTTTGTGATGAGCTTGGTGGCCCTGGGCGGGGGGATAGCGCTGTACGCGTTGCTGCGCTGGCAGCGCGAAAAAGGCGCTATCGATGCGCCACCCGTCATGCAGCGCATCAGCGGCCAGCGGGCCTTTGAGGCCACGCTGGCCGTGCTGAGCCTCACGGGCCGCAATGGCCGCCGGCTGCTGGGCACCGGCCGCCTGCAGTGGCAGATGCTGTGGCTGGTTTGCGCCGCCCTGGTGGCAGGCACCCTGCCCCTGTGGGCGCGAGGCTTCCCAATTGGCGACCGGGTGCAGTTGCCACTGTCGCCCGCCTTTGCGCTGCTGTGGCTGCTGGGTGCGGTGTGCGCCGTGGCAGCGGCGTGGCAGGCCAAGTACCACCGGCTGGCGGCCCTGACACTGCTGGGCGGCTCCGGGCTGTGTGTGTGCCTGACCTTCCTGTGGTTCTCGGCGCCCGATCTGGCGCTCACGCAGATCGTGGTGGAGGTGGTGACCACCATCCTCATCCTGCTGGGCCTGCGCTGGCTGCCCCGGCGCGACGAGAGCCTGCGCGTGCCCACGCTGGCCGAAGAGCGGCGCACCCAGCTGCGCCGCTACCGCGACCTGGCGCTGACGCTGGCCACAGGCGGTGGCATGGCCCTGCTGTCGTTCGCGATGATGAGCCGCCCGTTCCCCGACAGCACCTCCACCTTTTTCCTGGAACACGCGCTCACCGACGGCGGTGGCACCAACGTGGTCAACGTGATGCTGGTGGATTTCCGGGGCTTTGACACCTTTGGCGAGATCGTGGTGCTAGGCATCGTGGCGCTCACCGTGTATGCGCTGCTGCGGCGCTTTCGGCCCGCACGCGAGGTGATGGACCTGCCACCCCAGCAGCGCGCCGTGCCCGCCGATGTAGCAACGGACCTCTCCAACCCGCGCCAGACCACCGACACTGCCGTCGGCTACCTCATGGTGCCCGCCGTGCTGGTGCGCTTGCTGCTGCCCTTTGCCACACTGGTGGCGGTCTACCTTTTCATGCGCGGGCACAACGAGCCTGGCGGCGGATTTGTGGCGGGGCTGGTGTTCTCGGTGGCGCTGCTGCTGCAGTACATCGTCTCGGGCACCTCCTGGGTCGAGGCCCACCTTCCGCTGTACCCGCGCCGCTGGATCGGCATGGGCCTGCTGGCAGCGCTGGCCACAGGCATGGGCGCGCTGGCCTGGGGCTATCCGTTTCTGACCAGCCACACCGCGCACTTCTCGCTGCCCGTGGTGGGTGAGATCCATGTGGCCAGCGCGCTGTTCTTTGACATCGGCGTGTTCACCCTGGTGGTGGGCTCCACCATGCTCATCCTCACCGGCATTGCCCGCCAGTCGGTGCGCAGCCACCGCTACAACAACGCACGCGCGGCCGACGAGGCCGAGGCCGCCGCCACACCCGGAGAAGGTCCATGGAACTGATACTGGCCCTGGCCATTGGCGTGCTCACCGGCTCCGGCGTATGGCTGCTGCTGCGCCCCCGCACCTTCCAGGTCATCATGGGCCTGTCGCTGCTGTCGTACGCCGTCAACCTGTTCATATTCAGCATGGGGCGCCTGGGCCTGGCGATTGACAAGGAGCCCGTGCTGCAGCCCGGGGTGCCGCAGGACTTGGCCCACTATGCCGACCCCATGCCCCAGGCCCTTACCCTCACGGCCATCGTGATCGGCTTTGCCATGACCGCCCTCTTCCTCGTGGTGCTGCTGGCATCGCGTGGCATGGCAGGCACCGACCATGTGGACGGTACCAAGGGTAAAGAAGTGCAGGAAATGCCATGACGGGAGGTACCAGCGTCACCGCCTCGGTCACCGCGTGGTTGATGCCGCACCTGATCCTCGCGCCCATCGCTCTGCCCTTGCTCACGGCCGGGCTCATGCTGCTACTGCGCGAGGAGCGCCAGCGCACCAAGGTCACGCTCAACATCGCCTCGACCCTGGTGGGCCTGGTGGTGGCCGTGTTGCTGCTGGTGCAGGCCAAGGAGCCCAGCGTGCAGACCAGCCTGGGCGTGTACCTGCCGGGCAACTGGCCGGCGCCGTTCGGCATCGTGCTGGTCATCGACCGCCTGTCGGCCATGATGCTGGTGCTGACCAGTACGGTGGCGCTCGCCACGGTACTGTTCTCGGCCGCGCGCTGGCACCGGGCGGGCGTGCACTTTCACCCGTTGTTCCAGTTCCAGCTCATGGGGCTGGCGGGGGCGTTTCTCACCGCCGACCTGTTCAACCTGTTCGTGTTCTTCGAGATCATGCTGGCCGCCTCGTACGGCCTGCTGCTGCATGGCTCGGGCCGCCCGCGCGTGTCGGCGGGGCTGCACTACATCGCCATCAACCTCGCCGCCTCATCGCTGTTCCTCATCGGGGTGTCGATGCTCTACGGTATCACCGGCACGCTCAACATGGCCGACCTGGCGCAGAGCATTGCGGGCGTGGCCGCCGCAGACCGGGGGCTGCTGCATGCGGCAGCCGCCATTCTGGCGGTGGCCTTCCTCATCAAGGCCGCGGTGTGGCCGCTCAACTTCTGGCTGGTGCCCGCCTACAGCGCGGCCACCGCGCCGGTGGGAGCCCTGTTTGCGCTCATGACCAAGGTGGGCGTATACAGCGTGCTGCGGCTGTGGACGCTGCTGTTCGGCTCCGAGGCCGGCGATTCCGCCCAGTTTGGCAGCCAGTGGCTCATTAGCGGCGGCATGCTGACCATGGCCTTTGGTGCGATCGGCATGCTCGGCTCGCAGCGGCTGGGGCACCTTGCGGGCTTCAGCGCCATTCTGTCGTCGGGCACGCTGCTGGCGGCCGTGGGCTTTGGGCAGAACCTGCTCACGGGCGGTTTGCTGTACTACATGCTCAGCTCCACCCTGGCCGTGAGCGCGCTGTTTTTGCTTACAGACCTGATCGACCGCTGGCGCAACAACGGTGCCAACCTGGCTCCGTATGAACAGACGGACGACGCGCCGTTCCTGTCGGCCGATCTGGTGCCCACAGAAGGCATGAACCTGGACGACAAGGAACAGGCGCTGATCGGCCAGGTCATCCCCGCCGCCGCGGCGTTTCTGGGCTTGGCGTTCATGGCCTGCACGCTGGTCATTGCAGGCCTGCCACCCTTGCCCGGCTTTGTGGGCAAGTTCGCCATGATCCATGCGCTACTCAACCCGCTGGGGCTGGGCGCGGCCCAGGGCTTTCGCCTGGGCGCTGCGGGCTGGATGCTGGTGGCGCTGCTGGTGGGCTCGGGGCTGCTAGCGCTGCTGGCCCTGACGCGCGCAGGCATCCGCCACTTCTGGTCGGCCCAGGGTCGGGCTTCTCCCCAGCTCCTGGTGCTGGAGGGACTGCCCATTGCCCTGCTGCTGCTGGCCTGCGTGGCGCTGGTGTGGCAGGCCGGTGCGGTGATGCGCTACACACAAGCCACCGCCAATGCCCTGCATGCGCCTGCCACCTATGTGGGTGCCGTGATGACCGCCGCGCCCGTCGCACCTTCGCCTAAGGCAACGCCTGAAACTACGTTACCGGGGGACAAGCCATGACCCAACCAGGCCCATCGGCGGCATCCAACGCCCCAGACATTCCATCACGCCCTGGTCTATTGAGGCGCCTGGTGCCAGCCCCGCTGCTATCGGTGGCGCTGCTTGGCCTGTGGCTGCTGCTCAACCGCAGCCTGAGCGCGGGCCACTTCGTGCTGGGCACGGTGCTGGCACTGGCCATCCCGCTGCTCACCGCCGGGCTGCGCCCGCTTCCGGTGCGTATCCGCAAGCCAGGTGCCGTATTGCGCCTGGCGCTTGCGGTGGTGGCAGACACCACCCGCTCCAACCTGGCCGTGGCGCGCCTGCTGCTGACGCCGGGCCGCAGGCGGCATCCGGCGGGCTTTGTGCATATCCCCCTGGACGTGCGGGACCCCAATGCATTGGCCGTGCTGGCGATGATCGTGTGCATCACGCCGGGCACCGCGTGGGCAGAGATTTCGCTGGACCGCAGCATGCTGCTACTGCACGTGCTGGAGCTGGACGACCCCGCCACGGTGATCGCTGACGTGAAGCAGCGCTACGAAGCCCCCTTGATGGAGATTTTTGAATGACCCCCGTGCTGGACTGGGCCCTGCCGGCCGCCCTGCTCATGCTGGCACTGGCCATGGGCTGCGCGCTGATCCGACTGCTCAAGGGACCGTCCGCACAAGACCGCGTGCTGGCGCTCGACTGCATGTACCTGAGCGGGATGCTGGTGATGCTCGTGCTGGGCCTGCTGTATGGCAGCAAGAACTACTTCGAGGCCGCCCTGCTGCTGGCGCTGTTCAGCTTTGTCGGCTCCATGGCCATGGCCAAGTTTTTGCTGCGCGGCGAGGTGATCGAATGACCGAAGCCGCCACCACCGCTGTTCTTCCGCTGTGGCTCGAAATCATCGTGGCCGTGCTGGTGCTGGCCGGTGCCGCGCTGGCCCTGCTAGGCTCCATCGGCCTGCTGCGCCTGCCGACCTTTTTTGAACGTGTGCACGCACCCTCCATCATTGCCACGCTGGGCTGCTGGCTGATCGTGCATGCCACGGTGCTGTACTTCTCGGTGGCCGATGGTGGCCTGGCGTTGCATGCGCTGCTGATCGCCGTGTTCGTGGCGATCACGGTGCCGGTGA
>NZ_JADHVT010000235.1 GCF_016783915.1 Acidovorax sp. | reverse complement strand
ACAAGCGCATGGAAAAGATCTGGCTCAAGAGCTACCCCCCGGGCGTCCCACACGACGTGAAGCCCGAGCAATACCGCTCTGTGGCCCACCTGCTGGAAGAGTCGTTCCGCAAACACGCATCCAGCCCGTTCTCGGTCTGCATGGACCAGTGGATGACCTATGGCGAGCTGGAACGCCGCTCGGCCGCGCTGGGGGCGTACCTGCAAAGCCTGGGGCTGGAGCCTGGCGCGCGCGTGGCCATCATGCTGCCCAACATCCCGCAGTTTGGCGTGACCATGGCCGCCGTTCTGCGCGCAGGCTACACCTGCGTGAACGTGAACCCGCTGTACACCGCCCGCGAGCTCGAGCACCAGCTCAAGGACTCGGGCGCCACGGCCATCGTGATCCTGGAGAACTTTGCCCATACGCTGGCTGAGGTCATTGACCACACGGCCGTCAAGCATGTGGTGATGGCCTCCATGGGCGACCTGCTGGGCTTCTGGTTTGGCAAATGGATCACCTTCGCCGTGCGCCACCTGGCCAAGATGGTGCCTGCGTATGACCTGCCGCTGTCGAACGGCCGCAAGGTCGTCACGTTCAAGAAGGCGCTTTCGCTGGGCGAACACAAGTCGCTCACACCCAGCCAGGCCACGCTGGATTCGATTGCCTTCCTGCAATACACCGGCGGCACCACGGGCCTGTCGAAGGGCGCGGTGCTCACCCACCGCAACATCGTGGCCGCCACGCTGCAGGCCGAGGCGTGGTTCACACCCGCGCTGTCCAAGGTGGGTGACCTGAGCAAGGCCAACAGCATTGCCGCACTGCCGCTGTACCACATCTTCGCGCTCACGCTGTGCCTGCTGGCCATCCGCCAGGGCTCCAGCCTCACGCTGATCCCCAACCCGCGCGACATTCCGAAGTTCGTGGCTGAACTGAAGAAACGCCCCTTCCACATGCTGCCTGCGGTGAACACGCTGTTCAACGCGCTGCTGCAAAACCCACAGTTCAAGACCCTGGACTTCTCCCACCTGTGCGTGTCGCAGGCCGGGGGCATGGCGGCCAGCGAGGGCACGGCCAAGCAATGGCAAAAGGTGACCGGCAGCACCATGATCGAAGGCTGGGGCATGAGCGAGACCTGCGCCATCGGCACCAACAACCCGGTGATCAGCACCACCTTCAGCGGCAACATCGGCCTGCCGCTGCCGGGCATTGACATCGCCATCAAGGACGACGAAGGCAACAGCCTGCCCCAGGGCGAGTCCGGCGAGATCTGCATCCGCGGCCCCAACGTGATGGTGGGCTACTACAACCAGCCCGAAGAGAACGCCAAGGCCTTCACGCCCGATGGTTTCATGCGCACGGGCGACATCGGCATCATGGACCCGCAGGGCTACACCCGCATCATCGACCGCAAGAAGGACATGATCCTGGTGAGTGGCTTCAACGTGTTCCCCAACGAGCTGGAGCAGGTCATCAGCCTGTGCCCCGGTGTGGTCGAATGCGCGGCCATCGGCGTGCCCGACGAAAAGCAGGGCGAGGCCATCAAGGTGTTCATCATCAAGAACGACCCGGCCCTGACGGAGGACGAAGTGGCCAACTACTGCCACCAGAACCTCACCGGCTACAAGCGCCCCAAGTACATCGAGTTCCGCGACGAGCTGCCCAAGAGCAACGTGGGCAAGATTTTGCGCAGGGAGCTGCGCAAGGCTTGACGCCGTTTTAAGGGCAGCGCACCAAACGCAGCCCCTGCCACCTCCCCCAGGGCGCTTCGGCGCCCTTTTTCTTGGGTGCAAACCATGGACGCCATCCTCCGGCACCCGGTGCTCCCATGTCCGTATCTTCGGGTTTTTACTGATTAGCAAACGTTTGCGCAAACGTTTGCTTTCGATATCATCCAGTTCGCGACAAGGCACCGGGGCATCGGCGGTCACTCCTTTTGAGGAGGTCTGCTGAGGATTCCCCTCGACGCTGTCGGTCGCCTTCGTCCACATTCCAACCTGGAGACAAAACCCATGCGATTTACCCGCCGTTCCGTTCAGACCGCCGCCGCCCTCGCCGTTGTGGGCAGCCTGCTGGCCAGCCCTGCGTTTGCGCAGGACAAGCCGAAGATCGCGCTCATCATGAAGTCGCTGGCCAACGAGTTCTTCCGCACCATGGAAGACGGCGCCAAGGCGCACCAGAAGGCCCATGCCAAGGAATACACGCTGGTGGCCAACGGCATCAAGAACGAGACCGACACGGCAGCCCAGATCAAGATGATCGAACAAGCCATGGCGCAAAAGGTCAGTGCCATCGTGCTGGCCCCGGCCGATTCCAAGGCGCTGGTGCCCGTGGTCAAGGCGGCCATCGACAAAGGCATCCTCGTAGTCAACATCGACAACCAGCTCGATGCCGATGCGCTGAAGGAAAAGAACATCACCGTGCCGTTTGTGGGCCCGGACAACCGCGCAGGCGCCAAGCTGGTGGGCGACCACCTGGCCAAGACGCTGAAGGCCGGCGACAAGGTCGGCATCATCGAAGGCGTGTCCACCACCTTCAATGCGCAGCAGCGCACCCTGGGCTACCAGGACGCCATGAAGGCCGCCAACATCACAGTGGTGGGCGTGCAGTCCGGCAACTGGGAGATCGAAAAGGGCAACACCGTGGCCGCCGGCATGATGCGCGAGCACCCTGACCTCGTGGCCCTGCTGGCCGGCAACGACAGCATGGCCCTGGGCGCCGTGGCGGCCGTGAAGGCCGCCGGCAAGACCGGCAAGGTGCAAGTGGTGGGCTACGACAACATCGGCGCCATCAAGCCCATGCTGGCCGACGGCCGCGTGTTGGCCACCGCCGACCAGTACGCCGCCAAGCAGGCCGTGTTCGGCATCGAGCTGGCACAGAAGGCCCTGGCCGCCAAGACGCCGCAGAACCAGCTGCCCGCCACGGTGAAGACGGATGTGGTGCTGGTGACGAAAGACAGCAAGTAAATCCGAGAGCGGCGAACAAGGCCCTTCTGGCGTTGTTCCCCGCTCAACCGATAAACACCGCCCTGCAGCCGCCCACTTCAAGCCCCCATGCCCAGTCGCTCGCCCGATCCTCAGTCCCCGCCCTTGCTCGCCATCCAGGCCGTGGGCAAGGACTACACCGCCACCGTGCTCGATGGCGTGAATGTGGAGCTGTTTGCGGGCGAGGTGCTGGCGCTGACCGGGGAGAACGGCGCGGGCAAGAGCACGCTGTCCAAGATCCTCTGCGGGCTGGAGCAGCCCACGCGCGGCGGCATGCAGCTGGCGGGGCAGGCCTACGCCCCCACCTCGCGCCGCGATGCCGAGCGCCACGGCGTGCGCATGGTGATGCAGGAGCTGGGCCTGGTGCCCACGCTCACCGTGGCCGAGAATTTGTTGATGGGCCGCCTGCCGCACCGGCTGGGCTGGCTGCAGCGCGATGTGCTGCACGCCGCCGCCCGCGCGCAGCTGGCCAAGATCGGGCTCGACACCATCGACCCCGCCACACCCGTCTCGCAGCTGGGCATTGGCCAGCAGCAGATGGTGGAGATTGCGCGCAACCTGCAGGACGACACGCGCATCCTGGTGCTCGATGAACCCACGGCCATGCTCACGCCGCGCGAGACCAACTACCTGTTCGAACAGATCGCCCACCTCACCGCACGCGGCGTGGCCATCATCTATGTGTCGCACCGGCTCGAAGAACTGCGCCGCATTGCCGACCGCGTGGCCGTGCTGCGCGATGGCCGCCTGGTGGACGTGCGCCCCATGGCGGGCATGAGCGAAGACGACCTGGTGCAGCGCATGGTGGGCCGCGTGGTGAGCGACCTGGACCACCGCCCGCGCCGCCCCGTCGGCCCCGTGGTGATGAGCGCCGAAGGCCTGGGCCGGGGCACCGCCGTGCAGGACGTGAGCCTGGAGCTGCGCGCGGGCGAAATTTTCGGCATTGCCGGGCTGGTTGGATCGGGCCGCACCGAGCTGGTCCGTCTGCTGTTCGGCGCGGACCAGGCGGACCGCGGCAGCGTGACGCTGCACCCGGTTTTGGAGCAAAAACAGCCGCAAGCGCTAGTGAATCATGCGCCAGCAGCTACACAAAACATAGCAAAAACACCCACCCCAGCGCCTACCGCCCCCCGCACCTGGCAGCGGGGTTTCGCATCGCCGCTGCAGGCCATCGCCGCCGGTGTGGGCCTGGTCACCGAAGACCGTAAATCCCAGGGCCTGCTGCTGTCGCAGCCCATCCGCATCAACGCCACACTGTCCGACCTGTCAGCCGTGTCGCGCGGCGGCTGGCTGCAGCGCGGGCTCGAAAGCCGCCTGGTGCAGGGCTTTGTGCGCACGCTGGGCATCCGCTGCCGCAGCCCCGAGCAGCCCGTGGGCCAACTGTCGGGCGGCAACCAGCAAAAGGTGGTGTTCGCCCGCTGGCTGCACCGCGAAGGCCGCGTGCTGCTGCTCGACGAACCCACACGCGGCGTGGACGTGGGTGCGCGCGCCGAGCTGTATGGCGAGCTGGACCGCATGGCCCTGGAAGGCCGCGCGCTGCTCATGGTGTCGTCCGACCTGCGCGAACTCATGGCCATGGCCGACCGCATCGGCGTGATGAGCGCGGGCCGCCTGGTGGCCGTATTCGAGCGCGGCGAGTGGTCCGAGCAATCGCTGCTGGCGGCCGCGTTCTCCGAGCCCGGCGGGCGCACCAGCACCACCCCTTCAACTTCTTCTCCTGTGACCGCATGAACGCCCCCACCACATCTGCCGCGCCCGCTGCGGCGCCCTCCTCCGCCTCGGTCTGGCGCAGCCAGCTGGGCACCTACCTGGGCCTGCTGGCCGTTTTGGCGGGCATGGTGGCGCTGTTCTCGTCGCTGTCCGAATATTTCTGGAGCGCCGAGACCTTCATCACCATCGCCAACGAAATCCCGGCCCTGGCCGTGATGGCGGTGGGCATGACCTTTGTGCTCATCATTGCGGGCATCGACCTGTCGGTGGGCTCGGTGATGGCGCTGGCCGCTGCGACCTCGGCCGCCGCCATCCTGCAATGGGGCTGGACGGTGCCCGCCGCCGCCGCGCTGGCGCTGGCCACGGGCCTGGTGTGCGGCACCATCACGGGCACCATTTCCGTCGCGTGGCGGCTGCCCTCGTTCATCGTGTCGCTGGGCATGCTCGAAGC
>NZ_JADHVT010000234.1 GCF_016783915.1 Acidovorax sp. | reverse complement strand
CGCTGACGATGTACACCAGCAGACCTCGGAAGAACCCAATGCCTCCGATGTTAAGAAAACTGCGCAGGGCGCGCACCCCCAGCGAGGTGAGCAAAAGTCCGATAAGCCCGAAGATGGCGAAAAGCAATCCGTAAACGATGAGACCAACCTTGAACGCCGATCCCGGACTGATGCGTGTGAGTTTCCTCATGATATGCTCCTTTCTTCTTGTATTATGTCTACAGATGAGCCGCTGCCCATCCTACCTCCTGCCTCTTGCATCTTGCCTCATACATCTTGCATCTTGCCTCTTGCATCTTGCCTCTTGCTTCATGCCTCCTGCATCTCGCCCAACCGCTCAAACAGCGGCTCCAAAACCTGATAGGTCTCCTGGAACAGAGGATACACCTCGGCATAGCGCGCCTGCGCTGCCGCGCTGGGCCGCTCGGCTTCTTCCACCTGCACGAGCTCGTGGGCCACGCTGAAATCGGGGAAAAGCCCCACGCCGACGCCGCCGGCGATGGCCGCGCCCAGGGCGGTGGCTTCGGCCAGCAGCGCCGGCCGCAGGATGGGCAGCCCGTAGACGTCGGCCAGGATCTGCCGCCACAGCGGGCTGCGGGCGCCGCCGCCGATGAGCCGCATGGCCTCGATGGCCGCCCCTTGCTCCAGGAAGGCGTCGAGGATCATCTTCAGATTGAAGGCCACGCCCTCCAGCACGGCGCGAGCCATCGCGGCGCGGCCGTGTCTCATGGTCAGACCCACAAAGGCCCCGCGGGCCCGCGGGTTCCAGTGCGGGCTGCGCTCGCCGATGAGGTAGGGCAGGAAGAGCAGCCCGCCGGCCCCCGGCTCTACGTCCGCTGCCGCAGCGCTCAGTTCCTCGTACAATTGGCCTTCGCCGCCGCCGCGCAGCAGCCGCTCCAGCCAGTCGAAGGAGCCACCCGCCGCCTGCATGGTGCCGGTGGGAAAATAGAGCTGCGGGTCCAGATGGGCAAAGGTGAAGGTGCGCATCTGCGGGTCGTGGAGCGGCCGCCCGGCGGTCACGGCGATCCACGACGAGGAGCCGATGTAGTTGTAGGCGTCGCCCGGACGCACGGAACCGGCCCCCACCGTGGCGCAGGCTCCATCGCCGCCGCCGATGACCACCGGCGTGCCCGCCAGCAGGCCGGTCTCGGCTGCCGCCTGCGGCGTCACCTGGCCGATGACGGCGGTGGAGGGATGCACGGGCGGCAGCTTGTGGGCGTTCAGCCCCACCGCTTCCACCATGTCCAAGGCCCAATCGCGCCGCTCCAGATCGAAGAGATTGGTGCCGGAAGCATCGGAATAGTCGGTGGCGAAGACACCGGTGAACTTGTAGGCGGCGTAGTCCTTGGCCTGCAGGAACTGATGGGTGCGACGGTACAGCTCCAGCTGGTGGCGTTGCATCCACAGCATCTTGGCCGCGGTGTAGGACGCCCCGGCGCGGTGCCCTGTGCGGCGGTAGACCTGCTGGAAGCCGCAGCGGTCGGCCAGGAACTGCGCCTCGGCGGTGGCTCGCTGGTCGGCCCAGATGATGGCCGAGCGCAGCGGCGCGCCCTCCTCGTCCACGGGCAGCGCGCCCATCATCTGCCCACTGAAGCTGACGACGGCGATGCTCCCCGACGTGACCCCGCTCGACGCCAGCAGCTCCCGCGTCGAATCGCGCACCGCGCGCCACCAATCGTCGGCCTCCTGCTCCGCCCAGCCGGGACGGGGATAGGCCGTCTCGTAGCCGACGAAACTGCTGGCCACCGGCTGCCCCTGCTCGTCGAAGAGATTGGCCTTGTTGCCCGTGGTGCCCAAGTCGTGGGCCAGGATGTATGGTTGGGGTGACATTTCGGATACACCTGTCCGTGTCGAAGTGAACGCTGGAGCGTCCCGCAACGGCACGCTCCGAAATGAACCCTCTTTGCCCTTTCGCCAACCCGCCGCGCCAAAAGCCGCGCGCGTGCCGTTGCGGGGGGTGCGTGTTTGCGGGCACATGTTCAATTGACGTCTTCCATTCGCCGTGATACTAGCTACTGGGTTTTGTCGTCTTGTTTGCTAGAGGTGGGTTTGTGTTCGCCCTGGTCTTCCTCAGGCTCCCTTATTACGTGCTCCTGTGAACGTGCCTGTACAAATGCCGATGCACCGAAGTAGAAGGCGATAACAACACCAACAATCGTTGTAAAGTTCGTGACCAAAGTTTGGGTTATTGCCGGAAGTCTTTCCGCTCCTTGCTGGAAGAAGGTGACCAGAGCCACCATAGTCAAGTATTCAATGACTATGCTAGCCGTGATCGCTGTTCGCACATGGCTTTCAGCGAGCACCCATTTCCGACTAGGTATCTGTGCAAGAATCAGAAAGCCGAAAAAGGATATAATGGCCACAGCCGCTGTTGCGAATGCCAAAGGAGACTGGGTGCCCCAGTAGGATGTGAAAAAAAGGGCAGCGCCAGTTACCACTAGCATTAGAAATACCATGAGCGCAGAAATTCGAAGAGCGTGTTTGTGTTCCATAGAACTCCTCCACAAAGGCAGCAATAGATTGCCAAATTGATAGGATTCGCCAGGTGCCCGCAAACGCTAGAGCATGTCGACTGCGCCTGTTTCAGCTCACGGCGAGAAACTTGGCGCGGATACCTAATCCCATAGCACAGAGGCCCCAGGATTCGGGATCGGAGACGAGAACTGTATAGATGCCCGGGGGGATGACCACATTCGGAGTAGCTTCCCAGAGCTCGTTTGGTTCTATATCTGAACCTAGCATTGACCCGGACATCATTGACCCGACTGGTTCTGCAAATTGCATCTTCCCGAAAGCCCTCCACGGCCCATAGGTAGTGCTATCTGCTGCCCTGAGCCCGATTGTTCCTGGTGTCACGTCACCCTCCACAACGCGCCCGTGGGGGTAGGTGTATAGGAACGTCACCTTCCAGGACTCGGTGATTGTAAAGGTGGCTGGTCCAGGAGGCTCCTCGAGGAGGTGCTGCAACCTATCGGGGGTCAGTACAGGAGTCAAGGCATGCCCATCAAGCATCCCGAAAACTAGCTCGATAACACCCGGCGTGGTAGCAGCACCGAGCGTTGTGGGTGGAGGCGCCGGTGTAGGCTCTTGGTCCTCTGGCTCCGCCGGTGGAGTATCTTCCTCCTCGGGAGGTGGCATCAGGTACCTCCCAAGCTGTTCAGTGAGTTGATTCACTACGGCCTCAAGATTTTCCCAAAGTACAGGGTGCCAGGTGTTATTATGTTGTGTGTTGTATCCTCTCATCTGCTCGAAGCCTCGGCTGAGCTTGTCCCGCCATTCGTAATAAATCAAACCATCAGGAGGGTTCAAAATCAAGTGTTCGATGTTCTCAAGACATTTTCTTTCTGTCTTATTTACAACGTTATTCAGCTCCCTAAATGCGTTTATGAAATCCTCCCGAAGGATCTGTTGACGACTCCTTTCGGACGGTATGATCGGCCAATCTCTCCATGACATAGCATTTTCCTCCTGCGTTCTTGTCCGCTCCGCCACGAGGTGGAGCACACAAGAAACCTTAAGATTTGAAATCTTGTCTATCTCGCCGTTCTGAACAAATGCGCCTTCTAAATCTTTCCGGCTACAAATCGAGTTGCGTGCTGGTCGTTTGCACATCGTGCCTTGTTGCAATACGCGCTCGCCCATCTTGATCACGTGTTCGCCTGTAATTCCATTCAGATCACGGCGGTTTAACCACGGTTACAATTTTACTGGACTGAAGCATCTTAGTAGTGGCATCCAATACCGCAGCTGAATGATATGTTGGCAAACGCTGAAGCCTTTCGCCGTTGGCGAAATCGCTATGCCTCTCTGGGAAATCAACTTGCGATCCGCCAATGACGTGAGGCGAGTGTTTGCGGCTCGTGCAACGGTGTAGAATGCACTTCTCTTGCTGTGCATTTCCCAATTTCTGGTGCAAGCCACGCACATCCCCATCTAACCCGTACCAGCTATGGAAGACTGACTCACTTCAACTCCCCGGCAAGCAGTCCTTAGTCGTCCACAAGCATTCTTACCGCTCCCAAGATTCTCCATTACTCCAAGCTATGCGTCTGGTATCACTGCTCAACACGCCCCGTATTCCATAATCGAGGGGATCTTCTGCAACCAATACGGTGTCTCCTTCGAGATGGCCTGGGTAGGTTCTGCCCTTTTCGTTCACGATAATGAGTCTGGTTTGACCTTGGAGACGGATCGAACATGGTGCGTTTCTGTTACCCCTGAAGTACCAGGTGCCTACAAAGTCTGCTATGGTCGCCATACGGATATCCTCCTCTCTAGGATGTTGAGCCTCTGCCCGACTGGTGATTGTGCAATATGGCCGCAAACGCCGTAGCACGCTGACCACGTCCGAACCGACACGCGAAATGAAAACAACGTTCAACTGTGCCAACCCGCGATGCCGAATAGCCGCGTACTTGGCAGCGTGCGCGTGTTTGGCGCTCGTGCGTTTTCATCCTGCACTGCGACGAGTATTTCTCCTCGTTATGGACAGATTGATAGTTATTGCTGGATTTGACCGTCCGAACGTTGGAATGGCCCAGATCGTGTTCTAAGTCTTCCGCCCGCGAAGATGCCAGCTAGTGAAGTGACGAATCCTATGATACCGAGAATGTCCGCTACAGTACTGAGACCAGGTATTTTCTGATCAATGATTGGGCCAACAATGCCCAAAGTTATCACAGCAGCGATAAGCAGAACTAGCCACCACTTGATGGATAATACCCTTATCCAGATTAAGTGCGCCAATCCCCCGAGATCCTTAAAGATGTCTCTAAGGCCCCTTGTTATCCCTTCTAAATGTGATCGAACCGATGGGGCTGGTAATAGCATATGGCCCTTCGCGACAACAGGTATAGAGTCAAGCCCGCGTTCCTTATCAAGTCTCTGCAAAAGCGCTGCTCTGGTAATTATCGGCTGACCGTTTCTGGATTTCTGGTTACAGATTTCTTCAAATGTAAACCAACGATACTCCAAATCGTCACGAAAGCTCAATTCACCATTAAGCGCCTCTACAACGAATAGATTGAAAGCATATCGGGTGTACACCCCATGAGTGATACTTACTGGACTCTGGCGAAAATCGGTAACTTGATCATGAGAGGCTTCCTGAGTAGAATAGGCCAAAAGCCATTCTACCCGTTCGAAAGGAGGTCATCCCATGCTCACACGTATTGTACACAACTCTGAGAAATTGTGCAG
>NZ_JADHVT010000233.1 GCF_016783915.1 Acidovorax sp. | reverse complement strand
CATGACCCCCACCGACCTCCTTGGTGGCAATGCAGGCAACGATGCGGGCCGCTTGCTCGACAACATGCTGCGGGCCATGCAACTGCACCGCCACCCGCGCGTGTTCCTGGCCGCCCTGGAGCGGTCTGCGCCTGGCACCGAAGCCAGCACGGACATCCCAGCCGCCCTGGCCGACACCGTAGCCCACTTGCAGCCCGCCATGGTGCTGGTGCTGGGCCACGTGGCGGCGCGCGCGGCGCTGGGGCGCACCGAGCCCCTGGGCCGCCTGCGCGCGGGGCCACATGTACTGGCCGGATGCCCGGCCGTGGTGACCTACGACCCCGCCTTTTTGCTGCGCTCGCAGGACAACAAGGCCGCCGCCTGGGCGGACCTGTGCCGGGCGCTGGCCATGGTGCGCAGTGCCGAGGCCGGGGGTGACGCCCGCTGAAAGCGGCTCTGCCCCCATGCCACGCCACACCGGGCGCCCGCGAGGTCATCGCCCGGTGCCATAATCCGCCGCTTGCCTATTTTTACGGAGACAGCTCCTTGGAAACCTACCCGAGTTGGTAGCTTTCAGCTCCCGGCGCATTTGACTGCTGTGGGGTTGAAAGCACCCCTACCCCCCACACCGCAGACGCCAAAAACAAGGGAGTGAGCACATGCTCAACATCTTTACGCTCGCCAATGGCCGGCTGTTCCAGGAAGAAATCGAGTCCCTGGAAGAGTTGACCAAGTTCCAGCCGATCTGGGTGGACCTGGAAGCCCCCACGCTCGAAGAAAAGCGCTGGATCAAGCAGCACTACGGTCTGTCCATTCCCGAGGATGCGATGGACGAGGACATCGAGGAATCCGCCCGCTTCTACGAGGAAGACAATGGCGAGCTGCATATCCGCAGCGACTTCCTGATCGATGACGACGAAGACCCCCGTTCGGTCCGCGTCGCCTTCATCCTCAACCAGCACAACACCAACCTGAAAAGCCGGGGCGTGCTGTTCTCCATCCACGATGAAGACGTGCCCGTGTTCCGCCTGCTTCGCATGCGCGCGCGCCGCGCGCCCGGCCTTATCGAAGATGCCAAGGAAGTGCTGCTCAAGCTGTTCGACGCCGACGCCGAGTATTCGGCCGACACGCTGGAGAACATCTACGACGAGCTGGAGGCCGTGAGCAAACAGGTGCTGGCCGGCGACGTGACCGACACCCGCGCCGGCGAGGTGCTGGCCGCCATCGCGCGCCAGGAAGACTTGAACGGGCGCATCCGCCGCAACGTGATGGACACGCGCCGCGCCGTGAGCTTCATGATGCGCTCCAAGATGCTCAACTCCGAGCAGTTCGAGGAAGCCCGCCAGATCCTGCGAGACATCGAATCGCTGGACAACCACACGGCCTTTTTGTTCGACAAGATCAACTTCTTGATGGACGCCACGGTCGGCTTCATCAACATCAACCAGAACAAGATCATCAAGATCTTCTCGGTGGCCAGCGTGGCTTTGCTGCCGCCCACGCTGATCGCGAGCGTGTACGGCATGAATTTCAAGTTCATGCCGGAGCTGGATTGGTCGCTGGGCTACCCGTATGCGCTGGGCCTGATGCTGGCCAGTGCGCTGGGGCCGATGTGGTACTTCCGCAAGCGAGGCTGGTTGAAGTAGCCCCTGTGGCGTTGCACGCCTTCCCCCCGAGGGGGACACCTCCAGCGGCCCGGCAAAGCCGGCTCCGCGGTGGCGCTGGTAGATGCACAGCGCCGGTTTCAGAGCATTGCGGCAAATGGCCTGTGGTCGGGTCCTTACATAGGAGCCAAATCTACCACTAGCGCCCGTTCAATATGCCTCGAAAGCTATCAATTTCATAGCTTTTGCAAAAACGACAGCACCATGTGCTCGGCATAACGGCTGGCCACGGTCTGCACGAACTGGGAGAAGTCGCCGTGGGCTTCGTCGTCGGCCCGGTCGGAGATGGTGCGTACGGCGGCAAAGGGCAGACCGTAGTCGTGGCAGACCTGAGCGACGGCGGCGCCTTCCATTTCTACGGCCAGCACGTCATGCCCGGCGTCGCGCAGGGCAGTGCGCAGGCGCTCAGATTCGTGCGCGGTGGAGACAAAACGGTCGCCGCTCGCCACCAGGCCCCGGTGTGCGCGGTGAGCATCCCCGTGGATGGTTTTCAAGCCCCAGAGGCCGCTTGCGCTAGTGACGCATAGGTTGGCAGCTTCAAAAAGCATAGCAGTCAGCGCGGTATCGCACGCCAGGCGGCTGCAGGCGTAGCCTGGCAGCTCCCAGCGCGGAAACAGCGGCGAGGCATCCATGTCGTGCTGCACATAGTCTTGCGCCACCACCACATCGCCCCGGTGGACCCCATCGCCCACGCCCCCGGCCACACCTGTGAAGACGATGCGTGCCACTCCGAAATGTTCGATCAAGGCCGTGGCTGTGGTGGCAGCCGCCACCTTCCCGATGCCCGACAGCGCCAGCACCACCGGGCGGTCATGCAGTTCCCCGCACCAGAACGCGCGGCCTGCATGCATCACCCGGTGGGGGTGCGCCAGGTGTTGCAGCAGCGAGCTTTGCTCTTCGGGCAACGCACTCAGGATGGCAGTGCTCATGCAAAGGTCCTCTTGGTCATGTCATCGGGTCACAAAATACGCGCGCCAGCATCGCGGCGCGGTCGCAAAAAAGGCGGCCGAGGCCGCCTGGGGATTGTGGCGCGCTGGTGGCCGCGTCACTTCTTGTCGCGCAGTTCGCGGCGCAGGATTTTTCCCACGGGGGTCTTGGGCAGCTCGGTGCGGAACTCGATCACCTTGGGCTGCTTGTAACCCGTGAGCTCGTGGCGGCAGAACTCCTTGACCTGCGCTTCGGTGAGCGCCGGGTCCTTCTTCACGATCACGAGCTTCACGGCCTCGCCGGTCTTTTCGTCGGGCACGCCCACCACGGCGCATTCGAGCACGCCAGGGCAGTTGGCCACCACTTCTTCGACCTCGTTGGGGTACACGTTGAAGCCGCTGACCAGCACCATGTCCTTCTTGCGGTCCACGATCTTGAAGAAGCCGCGCGCATCCATCACGCCGATGTCGCCCGACTTGAAGTAGCCGTCTTCGGTCATGACCTTGGCGGTTTCATCGGGGCGCTGCCAGTAACCGGCCATCACCTGCGGGCCCTTGATGGCGATTTCGCCCGGCTCGCCCAGCGTGGTGACCTCGCGGCCCTCGTCGTCCAGCAGCTTCATGGAGGTGCTGGGCAGCGGCACGCCGATGGTGCCGGTGTATTCGGTGCTGGTGGTGGGGTTGCAGCTGGCCGAGGGGCTGGTCTCCGACAGGCCATAACCTTCGCAGATGGGGCAGCCTGTCTTTTCGAGCCAGAGCTTGGCCACGGCGCCCTGCACCGCCATGCCGCCGCCCACCGAGACCTTGAGGTTCTTCCAGTTGACGGTGTTGAAGTCCGGGTGGTTGGCCAGGCCGTTGAACAGCGTGTTGACGGCTGGGAAGCTGTGGAAGGTGTGCTTGGACAGCTCCTTGAGCACCGCAGGCAGGTCGCGCGGGTTGGGGATCAGGATGGTCTTGCCGCCCGTGCGCATGCTCAGCATCATGTTCACGGTGAACGCGAAGATGTGGTACAGCGGCAGCGCGCAGATGCTGGTGGGCTGCTCGCCCGCCGGCACCTTCTTCATCACGGGCTCGTTCCAGGCCTCGGACTGCAGCACGTTGGCGATCACGTTGCGGTGCAGCAGCACGGCGCCCTTGCTCACCCCCGTGGTGCCGCCGGTGTACTGCAGCAGCGCGATGTCGTCAGGCTTGATGTCGGGTTTCTTGAGCGTGCCCCGCGTGCCCTGGGCCACCGCGTCGTTGAAGCGCACCGCCCCTGGCAGGTTGTAGGCGGGCACCATCTTCTTGACGTTGCGCACCACGTAGTTGACCAGCGCCCCCTTGAGCAGACCCAGCTGATCGCCCATGGCACACAGCACCACGTGCTTGACGGGCGTGTGCGCAATGCACTGCTCCAGCGTGGTCGCGAAGTTCTCGATGATGACGATGGCCTTGGCGCCCGAGTCCTTGAGCTGGTGCTCCAGCTCCCGCGGGGTGTACAGCGGGTTCACGTTGACCACCACAAACCCCGCGCGCAGCACGGCAGCCACGGTCACGGGGTACTGCGGCACATTGGGCATCATGATGGCCACGCGGTCGCCCTTGACCAGGCCCAGGCTCTGCAGGTAGGCAGCAAACGCGCTGGAGAGCGAATCGGTCTGGGCGTACGTCACGTCCTTGCCCATGAAGCTGTAGGCCACGCGGTTGGCGTACTTCTTGAACGCTTCGTCCATCAGCGCCACAAGGGAGCTGTACTGCGTGGTGTTGATGTCTGCGGGAACACCTTGTGGGTAGGCGGCCAGCCACGGGCGGTCGGTCATTGGGATTGTCTCCTGTTAGGTTTTATGGGGGTCCTGAAAGTACGCCGATGTTTTTCAGCACGGTCGTGCTTTTATTGTGGAGGAATTATGCCCGTCAGCTCTTGAGCGCGGTCAGTACCTCGTCCAGCATTTTCTTGGCATCGCCAAACAGCATGCGGTTGTTGTCCTTGTAGAACAAGGGGTTGTCCACCCCGGCGTAGCCCGAGGCCATCGAGCGCTTCATCACGATGGAAGTCTTGGCCTTCCACACCTCCAGCACCGGCATGCCGGCGATGGGGCTGGACGGATCGTCGAGCGCGCTGGGGTTCACGATGTCGTTGGCGCCAATGACCATGGCCACATCAGCATCGGGGAAGTCCTCGTTGATCTCGTCCATCTCCATCACGATGTCGTAAGGCACTTTGGCCTCGGCCAGCAGCACGTTCATGTGGCCGGGCATGCGGCCTGCCACGGGGTGGATGGCAAAGCGCACATCCACGCCTTTTTCGCGCAGGGTCTTGGTGATCTCGTACACGGTGTGCTGGGCCTGGGCCACGGCCATGCCATAGCCGGGCACGATGATCACGCTCTTGGCGTCGCGCAGCAGCTCGGCCGTTTCGGCCGAGCTGACGGGTACGGCCTCGCCCTGCGGCTCTGCAGCTTCGCCCTTTTTGGCGGGCGTGCCAGCACCTGAGCCGAAGCCGCCCGCGATCACGCTGATGAAATTGCGGTTCATCGCATTGCACATGATGTAGCTCAGGATCGCGCCCGAGGAGCCCACGAGCGCGCCGGTCACGATCAGCAGGTCGTTGGACAGCATGAAGCCCGTGGCCGCCGCCGCCCAGCCCGAGTAGCTGTTGAGCATGGACACCACCACCGGCATGTCGGCGCCACC
>NZ_JADHVT010000014.1 GCF_016783915.1 Acidovorax sp. | reverse complement strand
CTTCTACAATCACCGCAGGTTGCATTCGTCGCTGGGCTACCTCAGCCCGATGCAGTACGAACAACGCTGGTACGAGGCACAGCGTAAAAAGGCCGCGTGAATCGTGGGTTAAGAACTACACGAAACAGGGGCAAGGTCATTCCACCGCCGCGGCCAAGATGCTCATGGCCAGCGGTAGCAAATTCCTGTGGCTGGGGGTCATGGGCGCTTTCATGCTCGTGGGCTGGCTGGCATCGCACCTGGCAGACAACTCGGACAACCCCCAGACGCAGCTGATGGGCCTGGGCCTCTACGTACTGGCGGAAGGGCTCATCTTTGCCCCGATGTTCGGCATTGCCCAGCTGCTGGTGCCCGGCGCCATTGGCGCTGCCGCCTTCATCACGCTGCTGCTGGTGGCGGCGCTCACCTGGACGGCGTTCAGCAGCAAGACCGACTTTTCGTTCCTGGGCGGCATCCTGAAGGTGGCTGGCCTGGTGGCGCTGGGCACCATCATTGCGGGCGCCATCTTCGGCTTCAAGCTGGGCATCTGGTTCTCAGGGCTCATGGTGCTGTTTGCGGGCGCCTGTGTGCTGTACGACACCTCGCGCATCATCCACGACTACCCCGCAGACCGCCCCGCTGGTGCGGCGCTGCACCTGTTTGCGTCGATTGCGCTCATGCTCTGGTATGTGCTGCGCATCCTGATCAGCCTGGCCACGAACGACGACTGACACGCCGGGGCACTCCCCGACACCAAAAAGCCGGAGCGACCACCGCTCCGGCTTTTTTGCATTTTCAGGAGGAATCTGAAAAGAAATCAGGCGCTAGCGCTTGATTTGAATACCCTGATAGCTATCAATTTTCTAGCAATCAACGTGCAGCGGCCGTCTGCACGGCTGGCGCACCGCTGGTTTGCTGCGGCAACCCTTCCACCGCTGCAATCACGCCGCCCCCCAGGCACACCTCACCGTCGTACAGCACCGCACTCTGCCCAGGCGTCACGGCCCATTGGGCCTCTGGGAACTGCAGCGCAAAGCCATCAGGCACGGCCTCCAGCGCGCAAGCGGCGTCCTGCTGGCGGTAGCGTGTCTTGGCAGCGTACGCGCCGGGCGCAGGTGCATGGCCAGCGCACCAGCTCACGTCCTGCGCCTGCAGGCGATGCGACAGCAGCCAAGGGTGATCGTGCCCCTGCACCACCCGCAGCGTGTTCTTTTCCAGGTCCTTGCGGGCCACGAACCAGGGCTCGTGCGCGCCGCCACCGCGCTGGGCGCCTTTTTCCTTCACGCCCCCAATGCCCAGGCCCTGGCGCTGGCCCAGCGTGTAGAAACTCAGGCCCACATGCTGGCCCAGCTTGCGTCCCCGGTCGTCCAGAATGGGCCCGGGCGCATGGCTGATGTAGCGGTTGAGAAACTCGCGGAACGGCCGCTCACCGATGAAGCAGATGCCGGTGGAATCCTTCTTCTTGGCATTGGGCAGGCCGATCTCCTCGGCAATGCGGCGCACCTCGGTCTTGTGCAACTCGCCCACGGGGAACAGGGTCTTGGACAGCTGCGCCTGGTTCAGGCGGTGCAGAAAGTAGCTCTGGTCCTTGCTCGGGTCCAGGCCCTTGAGCAGTTCGTGCAGGCCCGTGGCCAGGTTGTGCCGCACGCGGGCATAGTGGCCGGTGGCGATCTTTTCGGCACCCAGGCGCATCGCGTGGTCCAGGAAGGCCTTGAACTTGATCTCGGCGTTGCACAGCACATCGGGGTTGGGAGTGCGGCCGGCCTGGTACTCGCGCAGGAACTCGGCAAACACCCGGTCCTTGTAGTCGGCCGCGAAGTTCACATGCTCGATCTCGATGCCGATCACATCGGCCACAGCGGCTGCATCCACGAAGTCGATGTTGGACGAGCAGTACTCGCTGTCGTCATCGTCTTCCCAGTTTTTCATGAAGATGCCGACCACCTCATGGCCCTGCTTTTTGAGCAGGTAGGCGGTCACGGCCGAGTCCACGCCGCCGGAAAGGCCGACGACAACGCGCTGTTTGGTAGGGGAAGTCATTGCCCCGATTGTATTTTTGATGCCGCCGGAGCACTGCGCGGGCGCGCAGAACGCGTAGCCACCAGCAGGTCATACAGCTGCTGCGCGGCAGGCGACAGGGTTTTGCCTCGGCGCTTGATCAGCCCCATCTGCCGCGTGACGATGGGCTCCACCAGCGGAATGCTGACCAGCGTGGGGTGGTCCTTGCCCGGCATCGCCAGGCTGGGCACAGCCGCCACGCCCAGGCCCGCCTCCACCAGGCCGAGCAGCGTGGTCACATGCTTGGCCTCGTACAGGCACTGGGGGCGGTCGGGCACATTGGCCAGCGCCAGATCCATGAGCAGGCGGTTGCCCGAGGTCTTGCCCACCGACATGAAGTCGTGCTGGCCCAGCTCGGCCCAGCTCACCTTCTTGCGCCGCGCCAGCACATGGTCGCGCCGACAGGCGGCTACGAAGCGCTCGGCCAGCACGGGCTTGAACTCGATCTCGGCCTCCTGGCTGCCGATGAAATTGAGGCCAAAGTCCGCATCGCCCTGCGCGACGGCCACCAGCACCTCGTTGGCGCTGGCGTCGTGCACCTTGACGCGGATTTTCGGGAACCGCTCGTGGTAACGCTTGACCACCTGCGGCAGAAAGTAATACACGGCCGATGGCACGCAGGCAATCGTGACCTCGCCCATGCGGCGTGCGGCCACGTCGCCCAGGCCCATGAGCATGCCGTCCAGATCGTCCAGCCACACGCGGGTCTTGCGTGCAAAGTCGCGGCCCACGGCCGTGAGCGTGACGCGGCGCGTGGTGCGGTCGAGCAGGCGCACACCCAGCGCTTCTTCCAGCTTGTCGATGCGACGGCTGAACGCCGGCTGCGACAGGTGGATGGCCTCGGCAGCGGCACGAAAGCTCTGCAGCTCGGCCACGGCAGCAAAGGCCTGGATGTCGGCAAGGTCGAACTTGTTGTTCATCGGGCGTCCTCAATGTGCGATTCGGGGTGTTTGCAGCGTTGCAATCCGTGCATCAAACGATCAGAACATTGCAATTCACGGCCGTGATTGGAGCATGTACAAGCCGCCTGGGCCTATTGCACAGCATGCATCAATCGTTGCCAACAATGCAATTCACAGATCAGCGAAGGCGTCGCACCATGCCGACCCATGAGCACCAACATTCCTTGCGTTCTGATGCGCGGCGGCACCTCCCGGGGGCCGTTCTTCCTGGCCGACTGGCTGCCACGCGACCCGGAGGCCCGCGACCGCACGCTGATTGCAGCCCTGGGATCACCCCATGAGCTGCAGATCGACGGCCTGGGCGGCGGCAACTCCCTGACCAGCAAGGTCGCCATCGTCTCGCGCTCCACGCAGCCCGACTGCGATGTGGACTATCTGTTTGCCCAGGTCAGCGTGCAGGAAGCCCGCGTGGACACGCGGCCCAACTGCGGCAACATGCTGGCCGGTGTGGGGCCCTTTGCCATCGAGCAGGGGCTGGTCCCCGCAGACCGCGAAGGCCAGACCACCACCGTGCGTGTCTACAACGTCAACACCCGCTCCCGCATCGACGTGCAGGTGTGCACAGCAGGCGGCCAGGTGCACTACGACGGTGATGTGCGCATTGACGGCGTGCAGGGCACGGCAGCCCCCGTGCTGATGAACTTCCTGGACGCCTGGGGCGCCGTCACCGGGCAGATCTTTCCCACCGGCCAGCGCATCGACACCATTCAGGGCCTGGATGTCACCTGCATCGACGCAGCGCAGGTGATGGTGCTGGTGCGCGCCACCGACCTGGGCCTGCGCGGCGACGAGACACCCGCCGAGCTGGACGCCAGCACCGCCTTGCTCACCCGCATCGAGGCCCTGCGCCTCGAAGCAGGCCAGCGCATGGGCATGGGCGATGTGACACACAGCGTGCTGCCCAAGCCGGTGATCGTGTCACCGGGCGCACAACCGGGCAGCGTGGTGTCGCGCTACTTCACCCCCCACCAGTGCCACCGCTCGCATGCGGTGACCGGCGCGATTGGCGTCGCGGCGGCCTCGGTACTGCCGGGCACCGTGGCCACCGACGACCGGCATGCACCCGCCGCCGGGCTGCGCCGCGTGGAAGTGCAGCACCCGGCAGGCCGCATCCAGGTGGAGGTGGAACTCAGCGAGGTGGATGGCCAGTTCAAGCTGATGCAGGCCGCGCTGGTACGCACCGCCCGAAAGATCCTGGAAGGCACGCTGTTCGTTCCCGAAACCGCCCCCACGCACTGAGCGCTCTTCAGGGCGCCGCTTGCGCAGCGCCCTTCCAACGATTTCAACCATTACGACAGGAGACAAACCATGACCCGTTCCATTCACTCCACCACGCGCCGCACGGCGCTGGCCACGGCTGCGCTAGCGCTCGCGTCCAGCGCCTTCTGGGCCGCCGGCACCGCCCACGCCGCCTACCCCGACAAACCCATCACCCTGGTCGTGCCCACCGCCGCGGGTGGCGGCAACGACGGCATGGCACGCGTGGTGGCGATCAAGCTCTCCACCCTGCTGGGCCAGCAGGTCATCGTGGAAAACAAGGCCGGGGCCAATGGCGCCATTGCGGCCGAATATGTGGCGCGCGCCGCGCCGGACGGGCACACCATTTTGTTCGGCTACATCGGCACCCACGGCATGAGCCCCGCGCTGCAGAAGCTGCGCTACGACCCCATCACGCAGTTCGAGCCCATCGGCATGGTGAGCTACTCGCCCACGCTGATGGTGGTGAACCCCAAGGTGCCGGCCAAGACGGTGAGCGAACTGGTGGCGCTGAGCAAGGCCAAACCCCACGACTTCAACTACGCATCGGCCGGCAACGGCACGGCCCCACACTTCTCGGCGGAAATCTTCAAGCTCGAAAGTGGCGCCCAGATGGCCCATGTGCCCTACCGGGGCGCAGCCCCCGCCATGAACGACACCATGGCCGGGCAGACGCAGGTGATGTTCCCCAGCCTGTTCTCGGCCTACCCCCACGTCAAGAGCGGCAAGCTGCGCGCCTTGGCGCTGGCCGGGCCCAAGCGCTCGTCGCTGCTGCCCGATGTGCCCACGCTGGAGGAGGCGGGTATCAAGGGTGTGGAGATCACCCAGTGGTACGCCCTGTTCGCACCCGGCAAGACACCCCGCCCGGTGATCGACCTGCTCAACAAGACCCTCAACACCGCACTGGCCGACAAGGACGTGGTGCGCCGCATCGAGGAGCAAGGCGCGGTGGTGGACACCAGCACGCCCGAGCAACTGGCTCTGACGGTGAAGCAGGAACTCGCCAAGTGGAAGGGTGTGGTGGTCAAGGCCCAGCTCACACCCGATTGAGCCCCTGCGAAGACGGCTCGGGGAGGCAGACGGGCGCCACCGCCCCTGCGCGGCACGCCCACATTTCAACAAGAGGAGACACAGATGAGAACAAGGATGGCAGCGGCCTGCGCTGCATTGATCGGCCACGGCGCGATGGCACAAGGCACTGATGTGACGCTGTACGGCGTGGTGGACCTGGGCCTGCGCAACGGCAGCGGCCTCACCGCATCCAACGCGCCCACGGCCGGCTCCAGCCGCAGCCTGGGCAGTGGCATCCACACCACCAGCCGCTGGGGCCTGCGGGGCAGTGAAGACCTGGGCGGCGGCGCCAAGGCGCTGTTCAACCTGGAGAGCGGCCTCAACGCCGACACGGGTGCACCAGCCAACGCCACCAAATACTTCGACCGCGCATCCTGGGTGGGCCTGCAGGGCGGCTGGGGCACGCTGGCTCTGGGCCGCCAGACCACAACGCTGGCTGACGCCATCTCGCCCGTGGACCCGCTGGCCATGCGCTTTGCCAGCTTCAACCCCAACATCGGCGTGACGGCGCTGAGCCAGCATGGCCTGGGCATCGAATACGGCAGCGCAGGCGCCAACTCGGGCTCGTACCGGCTGGACAATTCGCTCAAGTACACGGGCCGCTTCGGCAGCTTCACGGCACGCGCCATGTGGGGCATTGGCGAAGTCGCATCGCAGGCCTCGGCACTGTCATCACGCGGCGTGGGCCTGGCCTGGGCTGCGGATGGCTTCGTGGTATCCGGCGCCTACCAGAGCTTCAACGACACCAACAAGCGCTCACTGGACGGCACCACGCTGGGCGCCGCCTACCAGTGGGGCAGTGTGCGCCTGGCCGCCAATGCAGGCCGCAACAAGGCCGAGACCGCCGCCAACCGCTTCACCGTGCAGCGCGTGCTGTCAGCCGGCGGCACCTGGGCGGCCACCCCGTGGGTGGACCTCACAGCGGCCTACTACAAGGTGGACCGCTCACGCACCGGCGCGGCCGACGACGGCTACGGCCGCCTGGTGGCGTTTGCCGAGTACAAGCTATCGCGCCGCACCAAGGTGTATGCCGAGCTGGACAACACCCGCTGGCGCGACGGCTTCCAGGGTGCAGCCAACAAAGCGACCGCCACAGGCATTTCCGCAGGCGTTGTGCATACCTTCTGACGCGAACCACCGGGCGCAATCGCACCGGTACTGGTGGGACTGTGCGACCATCGCCCCATGGAGTTGCGTCAGCTTCGTTACTTTGTCCGCGTGGTCGAGCTTGGCTCCATGGGCCGGGCCGCGCTCGACTTGGAGATGGTTCAGTCCGCCCTGAGCCAGCAGATCAGCCGGCTGGAAGGCGAGCTGAGCACCCGGTTGCTGCAGCGCACCAGCAAGGGCACCGTGCCCACCGAGGCCGGGCTGGCCTTTTTCCGCGAGGCGCAACTCACCCTGCGCCATGCCGACCAGGCAGCGCGCGTGGCGCGGCAAGCCCGTCTTTCGGGCACCGTGACCGTTGGCCTGGCGCCCACCACCGCATCGGTTCTGGGCTTACCGCTGATGCGGGCGATGCGCGAACGCTACCCGGATGTGCGGCTGCACATGGTCGAAAGCCTGTCGGGCCACCTCTCCAACATGCTCAACGCCCGCCAGCTGGATCTGGCCGTGCTGTTCGACACCCAGCCCGCCCGCCGCTGGAGCGTGCTGCCGCTGCTGGAGGAGCGCCTGTTCCTCATCCGCAGCGCCCATCGCGGCACCAGCAGCTTGCCTGCGCGGCTACCCCGGCGCCTGCACCTGGCCAAGCTGAAGGACGAGCCGCTGATTCTGCCCACGGGCCCCCACGGACTGCGTAGCCGCATCGATGCCGCCTTTGCCACGGCCAAGGTGGCACCTCACGTGGCGATGGAGATCGATTCGCTGGCCATGCTGATGGACGCCGTGAACGAGGGTCTGGGCAGCACCTTGCAACCTTGGGCGGCCGTGGGGCGCTATCCCGACGCCGCTACGCGCTTTGGCCTCGCCGAACTGGCTGACGCGCCCGCAAGCCGGCCTGCCGCACTGTGCAGCCTGTCCGACGACGAGCTTTCACCTGCCGCGCTGGCCACACGCGTGGTTCTGGCGGATTGCACACGCACTTTGGTGCAGTCGGGCGCGTGGACAGGCGCCACGCTCGCGCGCCCCCTGTAGTACCCGTTCAACACGGCGCCAAGCCATCACGATCCGTGATGGCCCCTTGCGCATTCGGGCCTGCCCACGCCGGGGCGAAATTCCTACAGTGGTGTCCAAACCCATGAACGAAAGCTCCCGGTGCCCCTCCATCCCACTCCATCGGTCCACGCGCCGCCCAGCATTGATGTGCTCGTCATCGGCGGCGGCAACGCCGCCCTGTGCGCGGCCCTGATGGCGCGCGAGGCAGGCGCCAGCGTGCTGCTGCTCGAATCGGCCCCGCGCGCCTGGCGCGGCGGCAATTCGGCCCACACCCGCAACCTGCGATGCATGCACGATGCGCCGCAGGACGTACTGGTCGATGCCTACCCCGAAGAGGAGTTCTGGCAGGACCTGCTCAAGGTGACCGGCGGGCTGACCAACGAGCACCTGGCGCGCCTGGTGATTCGTGAGTCGAGCACCTGCCGGCCCTGGATGCGCCGCCATGGCGTGCACTTTCAGCCAGCGCTGGCGGGCACGCTGCACGTGGCGCGCACCAATGCGTTCTTCATGGGCGGTGGCAAGGCGCTGGTCAATGCGTACTACCGCAGCGCGGAGCAGCTGGGCGTGCAGATCCGCTACGAAGCGCCCGTGGACCGCATCGAGATGGACGGCAGCCGCTTCATCGCCGCGCTCCTGGCCAATGGCGAGCGCATCACCGCCAAAAGCTGCGTGCTGGCCGCAGGCGGCTTTGAATCGAACCGCGAGTGGCTGCGCGAGGCCTGGGGCCAGAACGAGCGCGGCGAGTGGCCTGCCGACAACTTCCTGATCCGCGGCACAGCCTACAACAAGGGCGTGTTGCTCAAACACCTGCTCGACGACCATGGCGCCGACCGCATTGGCGACCCCACGCAGGCCCACATGGTGGCCATCGACGCGCGCGCACCACTGTACGACGGCGGCATCTGCACGCGCATCGACTGCGTGTCCCTGGGCGTGGTGGTCAACCGCGATGGCGAGCGCTTTTACGACGAGGGCGAAGACTTCTGGCCCAAGCGCTACGCCATCTGGGGCCGCCTGGTGGCGCAGCAGCCGGGGCAGATTGGCTACTCGATCATCGACAGCAAGGCCATTGGCCGCTTCATGCCGCCCGTGTTCCCGGGCGTGAAGGCAGACTCGCTGCCCGAGCTGGCGCAAAAGCTGGGGCTGCCAGTGGACACCTTCACCCGCACGCTCGATGCCTACAACGCCGCCTGCCGCGTGGGCCAGTTCGACCACACCACGCTGGACGACTGCCACACCGAAGGCGTGGCGCCCGCCAAGACGCACTGGGCCCGGCCCATCGACACCGGGCCGTTCTACGGCTATGCGCTCAAGCCCGGCGTCACCTTCACGTACCTCGGCCTGCACACCGACGACACGGCCGCCGTGCGCTTCAACAACCAGCCCAGCCCCAACCTGTTTGTGGCGGGCGAAATGATGGCCGGCAACGTGCTGGGCAAGGGCTACACCGCCGGCGTGGGCATGAGCATTGGCACCGCGTTTGGCCGCATTGCGGGCACGCAGGCAGCTTTGGCATCCAAACGGCCGGTAGCGCTAGCCAAACATGCCTCAAACGCTACAAAACAAGGAGCAAACCATGCAAACGCTTGAGGCCCTGACGCGCGACGCCCGGGCGCTGGCGAATGGCGGCATTGTGCTGTCCGCCCCCGAGGCCGAAGTGGCGCGCCAGCTGCAGATCTGCAACGCCTGCCGCTATTGCGAAGGCTTTTGCGCGGTGTTCCCGGCCATGACGCGGCGGCTGGAGTTCGGCAAGGCCGACATCCACTTCATCGCCAACCTGTGCCACAACTGCGGCGCCTGCCTGCACGCCTGCCAGTACGCGCCGCCGCACGAGTTTGCGGTGAACATTCCGCAGGCCATGGCCCAGGTGCGCGGCCAGACCTATGCCGACTACGCCTGGCCGCCCGCACTGGGCCAGCTGTACCAGCGCAACGGCTTGACCCTGGCCCTGGCACTGGTGGCCGGGCTCACGCTGTTCCTGTTGCTGGCCGTGGTACTGCATGGGCAGGGCATCGCCGCGCTGTGGCAGGCCCCCGTGGGCGGCTTCTACGGCATCTTCCCGCACAACCTGCTGGTGGGCCTGTTTGCGCCCGTGTTCCTGTTCGCCGTGCTGGCGCTGGTCCTGGGCGTGCGCCGCTTCTGGCGCGACGTGACGCCCGCTACCAGCGGCGCGCCGCTGAGCGGGCCTGCCACGGCAGAGGCCACCGATGCCGTGCTGCGCCTCAAATACCTGGACGGTGGCCACGGCGACGGTTGCCACAACGAGGACGATGCCTACACCCTCTCGCGCAGGCGCATGCACCACCTCACGTTCTACGGCTTCATGCTGTGCTTTGCGGCCACCAGCGTGGCCACGCTGTACCACTACCTTCTGGGCATGCCTGCACCGTACGACCTGCCCAGTTTTCCGAAGCTGCTGGGCGGCGTGGGCGGCATCAGTATGGCCATCGGCACCGCAGGCCTGTGGCGGCTGAACCTGCGGCGCCACCCCCAGCATGGCGATGCGGCACAAAAGCCCATGGACCGCGCCTTCATTGCGCTGCTGTTCCTTACCGCCACCAGCGGCCTGGCCTTGTGGGCGGCACGCGGCAGCGCGGCCCTGCCGCTGCTGCTGTGCCTGCACCTGGGCGCGGTGATGGCGCTGTTTGCCACCATGCCCTACGGCAAGTTTGCGCACGGCATCTTCCGCACCGCATCGCTGCTGCGCCATGCGGTGGAGAAGCGCCAGCCCAACCCCATTGGCCTGGGCGCGGACTGACCCACTGACACCACACAACCCACGATGAAGGAGACACCATGAAAAAACGCACCCTCTTGATGAGAGCGCTGGCTCTGGCCGCCGCTACCGCGACGCTGGCTGGCACAGCACACGCGCAGGACTTCCCGCCCAAAAAGCCCGTCACTCTGGTCGTGGGCTTTGCCGCAGGCGGCGCGGCCGATGCGGCGGCACGGCTCATCGCCAAGAAGCTGGGCGAGAACATCGGCCAGTCGGTGGTGGTGGACAACAAGGGCGGAGCAGGCGGCAACATCGCGCACCAGTTTGTGGCCAATGCGCCCGCCGATGGCTCGGTGCTGCTGCTCGGATCGGTGGGACCGCTCACCATTGCCCCGCACCTGATGAAGGTGGCCTACGACCCCTTCAAGGACCTGGCCGCCGTGTCGGGCGGGGTGAACTTTCCGAACGTACTGGTGGTGCACAAGGGCGCGGGCGTGAAGACGCTGGCCGAGTTTGTGCAGCTGTCCAAGAAGAAGCCTGGCAGCGTGGACTTTGCCTCCACCGGCGCGGGCTCGGCATCGCACCTCGCGGGCGAACTGTTCAACCAGCGCGCGGGTATCGACATGACGCATGTGCCGTACAAGGGGGGCGCACCTGCGCTGCAGGACCTGCTGGGCGAGCGCGTGACCTCCTACTTTGCCGCGCCCCCCACGGCGCTGCCGCATGTGGAGACCGGCAAGCTGATCCCGCTGGCCACCACCGGCCTCACGCGGCCAGCCTATCTGCCCAATATCCCCACCGTGGCGGAGTCGGGTTTTCCGGGCTTTGAGGCGCTCAACTGGTATGCCTTTGTGGCGCCGGGCAAAACACCCGTGGCGCTGCTGGAGCGCTGGAACCAGGAGATCGTCAAGGTGCTCAACGATGCAGGCGTGAAAGAGGCGCTGAACAAGCATGGCCTCACACCCCAGCCCACCACGCGCGCCGAGCTGACGGCCTTCATGAAGAAGGAATCGACCCAGTGGGCCACCATCATCAAGGAGCGCAAGCTGACGGCAGACTGATGGGAAAGGGCAACGGGCGCAGCAGCAACGGCCGCCAGCCATCCTCGTTTTCCCGGAGGCCGTCACACAGCCGACACCCGCCGCATCGTCCTGTGGGCAACACTGTCACAAACCCCCCAGGAGTCCTGTTGATGCACACCCGCATTTCCTCCCTTTTGACCGTGTTGCTCGGCGCCTTTGCGGTCGCACCCGCTCTGGCCCAGCCCACCCCCGCCGCCAACTACGACGCACCCGAAACCTGGCTGTGCCGCCCCGGCCGCGCCGACCTGTGCAGCACTGAGCAGGCCGTCACCACACTGGCTGCCGACGGCCAACGCACGGTGCAGGTGATCAAGCCGCAGGCCGATGCGCCCATCGACTGCTTTTACGTGTACCCGACGATCTCGCAGGACCCCAACCCGCACAGCACGCTGCAACCCGGCCCGGGCGAGCAGCGGGCGGTGGCGCAGCAGTTCGCCCCCTTTGCCTCGGTGTGCCGTCCGTTTGCGCCCATGTACCGGCAGATCACGCTGGCGGGGCTGCGCGCGGCCATGTCGGGCAACCCGGCCGGTGTGAACCCGGAAATGGCCATCGAAGATGTGCGCGCTGCGTGGCGGCACTACCTGGCCAACGACAACAAAGGCCGGGGCGTGGTGCTGGTGGGGCATTCCCAGGGCAGCCGCATGCTGCTGGAGCTGCTCAAGCGCGATGTGGATGGCCAGCCGGTGCAGCAGCGCCTGGTGTCGGCCCTGCTGATCGGCTTCAACGTGATGGTCCCTGCAGGTGCGGACACCGGGGGATCGCTGCCCACGCTGCCCCTGTGCCGCACAGGAGCGCAAACCGGTTGTGTGGTGACGTACGCCACGTTCCGCGAGTCATCACCGCCGCCCGCGAACTCCCGCTTTGGCCGCAGCAACGCGGCGGGCGCCGAGGTGGCCTGCACGGACCCGGTGCGCCTGAGCGGCCAGCCGCTGCGCAGCATGCTGACCCGCGAGGCCAACCTGCTGGGGCAACCCGTGCTGCGTGCGGAATGGGCGCAGGGCCTGGAGGGCGTGACCACCCCGTTTGTGAACCTGCCCGGCCTGATGCGTGCAGCGTGTGTAAAGGACGGCGCCGCGCACTACCTGGCGCTGGGTATGGACGGGAACGGGCGTGGCAGCCTGCCTCGGGACGTGCCGGGCGATATCGTGGTCAATGACCGTACTCTGGACGATTGGGGCCTGCATCTGATCGATATGAATGTGGTGATGGGCAACCTGCTGGACTTGGTGCGCCAGCAGGGCGGTGCCTGGAAAGCCAAGGCGAATTAGCGCCTGTTCACACAGGGCGGTGCGCCGCGCCCCGTGCGGCACCAAGGCCTATCGCGCGGTCACGCCGTCCGGCTCGGTCACCGAGATGTCGGTGTGCACCAGCGTCAGCGGAAACCGCTGGCCCGCCAGGTAGTCCTCCAGGCCGCGCAGCAGCAGCGGGCTGCGGTGGCGCTCGGGGCAGGCGCGGATCTCGTCGGGCGTGAGCCACAGCGTGCGCACGATGCCGGTATCGAGCGTGCGCCAGTCGTGGTGTGTGCCCAGCGTGCCCGCGAACGCAAAGCGCAGGTAGGTGATGTCGTCGCCGGTGCGCGTCTTGGTGAAGCGGTTGAGGTACACACCGATCAGCGCCGTGGGCTCGAAGTCGTGGGCGGTCTCTTCCAGCACCTCGCGGGCGCAGGCCTGGATGGGGGACTCGCCCGGGTCCAGGTGGCCGGCAGGGTTGTTAAGCTTGAGGCCGTCGGTGGTTTCTTCCTCGACCAGCAGAAAGCGGCCATCGCGCTCGATGAGGGCGGCCACGGTGACGTTGGGTTTCCAGCGGTGGGGCATGGCGGGGATTATGACGAGGGCGGGTGACACTGCGCCTACAAAGCCTATAGCGCTCGCGCCAGGTACAGGGCACCTTCGCCGTAGGTGGCCAGGCGGGCCTGCTGGGTAGCGTCCTGCAGACGTTGCAGCACATAGCCTTGCCGCTGCCAGTACGCCTGCGAGCCCTGCACCGAGACCAGCGCGCTGTGCGGCAGCCCTTCAGCGCGGGCCTGCGCCCACAGCGGCTGCAGCAACGCGTGGGCCAGGCCCTGACCCGCGCGGGTGGGCAGCACGGCCATGTCGTGCAGGTACAGCGTGTCGGGCTGGGCCGCAGCCTCAAAGTCGCCATGCAGCGGAGTGACCTTGCCACGCACACTGCGGTAGGCCGCCAGGTAGGCGCACACCGTGCCGCCCTGCTCCAGCACCAGCGAGCAGTTGGCCGGGCTGGCGAGGCGGCGGGCGAACACCTCGCCACTCTCCACAAACCCCTCGCCATAGCAGGCCAGTTGCACAGCCAGCAGGTCGGCCAGATCGCTCAGCGCCAGCGGGCGCACCACCACGGACATGAGAGGGCTTGGTTTTGTTCAATCACTGCGGCAGCACGGGCGCCTGCACAAAGTCGTCCAGCGACAGGCCCTTTTCCTTGAGCAGCGCCTCCAGCACGGGCTGCAGGCGGCCCAGACTCTCTTGCACGGCCTCGCGCACGGTGTCCACCACCACCTGGGTGCTGCGCTCGATCTCGATGTTCAGGCGGTCGCCCACCTGCTTGTTCTCAAACACGGTGGCGCGGCGCGTTTCGGGAATCATCCAGATCTCGAACCAGCCCTCTTGCCGGTTCACCTCGGCCACCGTGAGGCTGGCGCCGTGGATGGCGATGTAGCCCTTGGCAAACACATAGCGGCGAAACGCCTCGGGCACGGCCACGCGCCACACCAGGTTGTTGTCGAACTCGCGCCGCTCGATCAGCGTGCCGGTGAAGTCCACATGGCCCGACAACGGGTGGCCGCCGATCTCGGCACCGTCCTTGGCAGCGCGCTCCACGTTCACGCGGTCGCCCTGCGCGTAGCTGCCCAGCGTGGTGATGTTCAGGCTCTGCAGCATCACGTCGAAGTTGGCCTGCGTGGGCGACAGGATCTCGGTGACCGTGAGGCACACGCCATCGGTGGCCACGCTGGCGCCGATGGTCAGGTCCTGGCAGAAGCCCTCGGGGAAATCGAGCGTGAAGGTGCGCAGGCCTGCGCGGTCGTGGATGGCGGCAATGCCTGCCGTGGCTTGGACGATGCCTGTGAACATGGTGGCGCGGCTTCCGGGTACGTTGGAACGGGAACCGGGAATTTTGCCACCTGCAGCATTCAAAGGTGTCCCAAGGGTCGGAGCCCCCACACACCGGTCTTTCCGGGACATCGCACCCGTCTGCAGCGCTCAAAACTGGCGCGCCCCCGGCCAGGGCAGCCGAGCAAGGGCCGCCCCGCAGCGAGGGCTGCGTCCCCCTGCCCGCGCGCAGCGCGAGAGCGGGGGGAAGACGCGAAGCGTCTCAGGGGGGTGCCCCTTACCTTGCCCGGAGCAACTCGCCCACTTCCAGCAGCACCAGCTCGTTGTCATCCGCCTTGTTGGGGTCGCGGCTGCTGCTGAAGGGCAGGTTGTTGTCGTTGCCCACCACGATGTGCGTGCTGTCCACGATGTCCACGTTCTCGATGGTGAAGAACGGGAAGGTGAGCACGCCATTGTTCAGAGGCTTCTTGGCCAGGCGCTGCGGGTCCTGGATGTTCATGAGATCGATGTAGCCCACCTTGCGGATTTCGCCGCCCACATTGGCGTCGCTCATTTCGACCTTGTAGACGCGCTTGAACTTGGCGAGGTCATGGAAGCAATCCGTGCGCTTTTGGTCTGCGGGGCAGGCCTTGTCGGTCGTGCCTTCGCCGTTGTCGCGCTCGATGATGAGGCCCGTGGTCTGGTCGATCATGTTGAAGTCGCCAATGGCGTGGTGATTGGCCTCCAGCACGTACTTCCAGTGGCGACCGGTCCATTGCTCGGTCTTCACGTCGAACTCCAGCACGCGCAGGTACTGCTTGCCGCCCACGTTTTCATACGCCTTGGCACCTTCGTTCCACAGCGCGCCCTCCAGCAGCGCATAGAGCTTGCTGCCGTCCTTGCTGGAAGCCATGCCTTCGTAACCCTTGGAGCGCTTGACTTCAAACGGCGTGGGCTTGGCGTCGGGCGCGCCGGGCATGAGCACGCCGGGCGCGTCGGGCGAGCGCACCACCTTGCCGTCCACCTGGGTCTCGAACACGGCCAGCACCTTGCCGTTCAGGTCTGCCTTGATCAGGAAGGGGCCAAATTCCTCCCCGATCCACAACGCGCCACCGGCGAACTGGAAGCTCTCGGGGTCGAAGTCAGCGCCCGTCAGGTAGCGCTTGTCGGTGCCTTCATGGGTGATGCGAAACGGCACTTTCTTGTCGGGGTCGTGCAGGAAGACGGTCTTGAGGCGGTTGAACTGGCCACTTTTGAAGTCCACGGTGTAGTGGCTCAGGTGCAGCATGAAGTCCGGCGAGTTGGCTTTGGAACCGGCACCGTTGTCGGTAAGGATCCAGAACGAGCCATCGGCCATGCGCTTGATGCCCGAGTGGCCCTGGATGGGCTGGCCCTGGAACGGTAGCGACACGCCGGTGTCGCGGCCACCCGACTGGCCCATCACGCTGCCCACGGCGTCCACCCGGCGGGGCGTGGTGAACTTGCCAGCGACCTGCAGGTCTTGTGGCGCATCCTTGGGCGCGGCAATCACCGTGAGGGCGGGCAAAACGGCGTGGCCAGCCAGCGTGGCCGGATAGGCTTGCTGGGCGATGGCGGGGGCGGCGGCGCACAGCAGTGCTGCGCAGGTGGCAATCAGGGAGAGTCGGGACATGGTGGTGGAGGTAAAGAGAGCCAAAACCGTGAACCATGCCGCCGCCATGTGACGCCGCCATGAAATGCGGGCCTCCACCGCGCCCACCCCGGCAATGCCGAATCGGACACAGGGCGGGACCTTTCGCCGCTGGCAGGGATCACACCCACCTCACCCCCACCCGCATCGCCTGCCTGCCCGCCGCCCATGGAAACCCTCTCTGCACTGCAATCCCTCGGCCTGGAACTGCCCAGCCCGGCCTACATCGTGGGGGCCATTGTGTTTGGCCTGATCGGCATGGCGGTGTACTGGCACGGCAAACGGGCGCAGCAGCGGCGCACGCGATGGTGGGGTGTGGCGTTGATGTTCTACCCCTATGTCGTCTCGGCCACCTGGCTGCTGTACGCCGTGGGCGTTGCGTTGTGCCTGGGGCTTTGGTGGGATGCGAAGCGCGGCTAGGGACCCTCTGCACGCATCGCCGCGGGGTCTCAACCGGCGGCGGCCACCAGGCCCGCGCCGTGCCCGCGCGTGAAGGCCTCTTCAAACACCGAGTACCCCGACCAGTCGGCATGCGCAAACGCCAGCCGTGCGGTGGTGGGCGTGGGCAGCCAGGCCGTGCGCTCACCATTTGATAGCACCTTGCGCATAAAAGATCTGCGCTCCAGGCCGATTTGGCTCAAAAACTGCTGCAAACCCGGTGTGGGGATGGACATGGCGTGCCCGTAGCGCGTGATGTCCACTCGGGTGGTGCGCTGGCGCAGGTCGGGGTGGGGCACCGCCAGGGCGGCCAGGGCCGCGTCGGCCCAGTGCTGCCAGGGCTGGGTGGCCAGCTGCTGGCGGCCGGCCGCCAGGTCGCCCAGCGCCTGGTAGTAGGTGAGTACCGTGGGGCCGGCCAGCATGGCGCGGGTGTCCAGGCGCTGGTGGCCAGCGTTCACATAGCCCAGGCCGCCCGCCGTGGGGTCGGCGTAGAGCACGTTGTCCCACGCGGGCGCAGCACCGGGGCGGTCGGTGAGCGGGCTGCGGATGTGGATGTTGGCCACCAGCCAGGGCGCCCACGACAGGCGCTGGGCCGCCCCGGTGAGAAAGGCGGGCGGGTTCTGCACAACGCGCGTCGCCATGAACACCGGCAGCGCCACGATGCAGCGCGGCGCTTGCCAGCGCTCCACGCTGTCGGTGGCGTGGTTGAACGCATCCACCTCCACGCCGTGGCGACCTTCGGTGATGCGCAGCACGCTGGTGCCTGTGCGCAGCTGGCCGCCGCCATGGGCCGTGTTGGCCAGCGGCTCGGCCAGGCGCTGGGTGATCCAGCCATTGCCCTCGGGCCAGGTGAGCACGCTTTCGCGGGCTTCGTCCACGGCCTCGCCAGGCGCATGAAAGCCATGGCGGCTGGCGAAGTAGTGGATGCCCGCCCAGGCCGAGACGCGGTCGGCCCCGGCGCCGTAGTCGTCGCGGCAGCAGTAGTCCAGGTACCAGCGCAGATGGGCATCGTCCAGCCCCTGCTGCGCCAGCCAGGCGGCAAACGTCATGGCGTCCAGCGCCTGCTGGCTGGGCGCCAGTGGTCGCTGGGCGGTCCACAGCTTGAGTGCGGGCATCGCAAACCGGGCGGCGCGGGCCTGTGCCTCCACGGCCTGGGCAAAGCGGCGGTACTGCGCCAGCGTGGCCTCGCCCACACCCTGCACGGGCAGCAGACCGTCCTGCCACTCGCCATCAAAGTACAGGCGCTCCTGCGGGCTGTGGCACAGGTGGCGTTCGTCGTACTGCCAGCGCCCGGACACGCGGCGGCGCAGGCCCAGTTCTTCGAGCAGGTCCTGCACCTCGCGCGCATCGTCGCCGGGTACGGGCAGGTAGTGCGCACCCTGCGGGCAGGCCATGCCCTTGACGGTAGTGCCCCGGCTGTTGCCGCCCGGGGTGTCTTCCAGCTCCAGCAGCGCAAAGTCCTGCACCCCCGCCAGGCGCAGCGCACGCGCCGCTGCCAGCCCGGCCACACCACCGCCGGCAATGATGACCTGCGCACGCCGCACGACGGCTGGCTCGGGCCAGGTGCCTGTGGCGAGCCAGTCACGCAGCTGATGGCCACGCGCCATGTCGATGCCGGTGAAGCCGCCCTCCAGCGGCGGCGTAGCGCGGTCGCACCCACCCAGGGCGGCTGCGGCCAGGGCGGCGGCGCCCGCCACAAACTGGCGGCGCTGCAGGGTCCATGCGGTCATGCGGTCACACCTCAATCGGCCCAGCGGGCGCGGATCTCCAGCAGCTGCGGCAGCAGCGGGGCAAACAGCGCCACCAGGGCCGGGTCAAAGTGTTTGCCGGCCTGCGCTGCAATGTGGTCCAGCGCCTCCTGCACGGGCCAGGGCTCCTTGTAGGGGCGGCGGGTGGTGAGCGCATCGAACACGTCGGCCACCGCCACAATGCGTGCCGACAGCGGAATGGCCTCGCCCGCCAGGCCGCGCGGGTAGCCGCTGCCGTCCCACTTTTCGTGGTGGGCCAGCGCAATCTCGCGGGCCAGCTGCAGCACGCCCGACGGGTGCTCGCCAATGATCTCGGCCCCGATCTCGGGATGGCGGCGCATGGTGTCCCACTCCTGGGCGTTCAGTGGGCCGGGCTTGCGCAGCACGGCGTCGGGGATACCGATCTTGCCCACGTCGTGCATGGGCGCGGCGTTGAGCAGGTCTTCGGCCCAGGCCGGGCTGTGGCCTGCGGCCAGCGCCAGCAGCTGGGCAAAGTGGCTCATGCGGATGACGTGCATGCCGGTTTCGTTGTCCTTGTACTCAGCCGCGCGGCCCAGGCGCTGCACGATCTGCAGGCGGGTTTCGCGCAGCTCGTCCAAACGCACCAGCGACAGGTGGGTGCGCACCCGCGCGCGCACCACGGGCGGGCTGACGGGCTTGGTGATGTAGTCCACCGCGCCCGCGTCAAACCCGGCGGTTTCGTCCTGGCTGTCGGTGAGGGCGGTGATGAAGATCACCGGGATGGAGGCCGTGGCAGCATTGGCCTTGAGCGCGCGGCACACGGCATAGCCGTCCAGGTTCGGCATCATGATGTCGAGCAGCACCAGGTCGGGCCGCTGCTCGCGCGCCACCTGCAGAGCACGCTCACCGTCGGTGGCAAACAGCAGGCGATAGTCGGCCTGCAGGATGTGGCGCAGCACCTGCAGGTTGGTGGGCTCATCGTCCACCAGCAACAGGCGGGGCCGCTGGTCAGGGGCCGGGGTCATGCGGGGTTCTCCAGGGGTTCGTCCAGCCAGTGCATGCGCAGTTGCTGCAGCTGCACCACGGCCTGGTCAAAGTCAAAGCGGTCGATGGCCTCTTGCAGCCGCTCGGTGGCGTCTGCGGGCAGCAGCTGCACCAGCACGTCCAGTGGCGGCTGGGCCAGCTCGGACTGTGCCAGGGCCTGCTGCAGCGCCTGGGCGGCAGCCTGTCCCTGCTGGCGTTGGTCCTGGGTCAGAGGCGGGTGCTGGCCCACGCCGGGAGCAGGCGCGGCGGCGGCCTCGGCCTCGTGGGCCAGGGCCTGCTGCACGGCCTGCAACGCGGCAGGCAAGGCTGCCACCAGCGGCTGCAGTGCCGTGCGGTCCAGGCTGTGGGCGGCTTCCTCGATGCGCTGTGCCAGCGTTTGCAACGGGCCCAGCGCCAGGTTGCCCGCAGCACCGCGCAGGCGGTGGGCCAGCGCGCGGGCGGCATCCATGTCGGGCTGCGTCACCATGGCCTGCAAGGTGGCTGGGGTGGCGGCATGGTCAGCCAGCAGGCGCGCCACGGCGTCGCGCAGCAGCGCACGCTGGCCCCACAGGCGGGTGCCACGCTCCCAGTCCACCGCGGCGATAGTGGTGTGGGGGGCCGGGGGCATGTCGGGGGAGCGCGTCAAGGTTTGCAGGCTGCTCCAGCCTGAAGTGGGGGCATCGGGCTGCAGGTGCAGCACGCGGGCGATCTCGCGGAACAGGCGGGCGGGCTCCAGCGGCTTGCTGGCAAAACCGTCCATGCCGGCAGCGCGTGCGTTGCGCCGGTCCTGCTCCAGCACACTGGCCGACAGAGCGATCACCGGCACCGGCTTGCGGCGCTGGGCCTGCTCGAACGCACGGATGCGGCGTGTGGCCTCCAGACCGTCCATGCCGGGCATCTGCAGGTCCATCAGCACCACATCAAAGCGCCCGCCTTCGTAGGCGGCGACAGCGCCCTCACCATCGCGCGCCACGGTGACCTGGTGGCGGCCCCGGTCCAGGTGGATCTGCAGCAGCTCGATGTTGGCCGGCACATCGTCCACCACCAGCATGCGCAGCGGTGGCAGCTGCACGGCCTGGCTGACGGTGGCCACCGCCGCCGTGGCCTGGCCCACAGGCAGCGGCACACACACCGTGAACGTGGTCCCCACGCCCAGCGTGCTGCGCACGCTGATGCTGCCGCCCATCAGCTCCACCAACTGGCGCGAGATGGTGGTGCCCAGGCCCGTGCCGCCAAACTGCCGGGTGGTGGAGGCGTCGGCCTGTGCGAAGGGGTCGAAGATGCGCTCCAGGTTCTGCGCGGCGATGCCGATGCCGGTGTCTTCCACCTCCATCACCAGCGTGCCGTCGTGGTAGTCCAGCCGCAGCAGCACGTGGCCGCGCTCGGTGAACTTGAGCGCGTTGCCCAGCAGGTTGAGCAGCACCTGCTGCAGGCGCAGCGCATCGCCCTGCAGATACGGCGGTACCCGTTCGTCTGTCACGCACTGCAGCGCGAGCCCCTTCTTGCCGGCGTGGATGCGCAGCGAGGCCAGGATCTGGTCGCACACCTCCTGCAGAGAGAAGTCGGCAATCTCCAGTTCCACTGCGCCTTTTTCCAGTTTGGCGGTGTCCAGGATGTCGTTGAGCAGGCGCAGCATGGAGCGCGCTGCATGCTGCACGGTGCCCAGGTGGCGACGCTGCTGCGCGTCCATGGGGGTGTCGAGCAGTGCCTCAGTGAAGCCGATGATGGCGTTCATGGGCGTGCGGATCTCGTGGCTCATGTTGGCCAGAAAGGTGCTGCGCGCCGCGGCGGCCTGCTCGGCGCGGTCCTTGGAGGCGCGCAGTTCTTGCTCCATGGTTCGGCGCTGGGTCAGGTCGGTCGCAAACTTCACGACCTTGAACGGCTGACCCATAGCGTCGAAGATGGGGTTGTAGGTGGCCTGGATCCAGATGCGCCGCCCGTCCTTGCCAAGGCGCAGGTACTCGCCGCCATCGAGCTGGCCGGAGCGCAGCTGCTCCCAGAACTGTGCATAGGCTTCGGTCTGCGCATAGGCCGGCTCGCAGAACATGCGGTGGTTCTGGCCCACGATCTCCTCGAGCCGGTAGCCCATGAGTTCACGGAAGTTGGCATTGGCATTGAGCACGTGGCCCTGCATGTCGAACTCCACCACCGCGAGCGCGCGATTGATGGCGCGCACCGTGCTTTCGAACTCGGCATTGCGCTCGCGAAAGAAGGTCATGTCCATGATGACGCCGTCGATCCACTGCACCTGCCCGTCATCGCCGGCCACAGGGCGCCCGCTTTCCGAAACCCATCGCAGGCGCCCACTGCGATCCCGCAGGCCAAACTCGACGTGGTAAGGGCGGTGCTCCTGAATGGCGGTGGAGACTTCCGTCCAGAGGCGATCCACTTCTTCAGGCAGCGTAAGCTGGGTGAAGTTGACGCGACCTTCCAGAAAATCCTGTGGCAACCAGCCCGTGAGAGCGGTCACCGCATCGCTGATGAACAGCATGGTCCAGTCGGCATCGTAGCGGCAGCGGAAGGTGACGCCCGGAATGTTGGCCATGAGTGAGCGCAGCCGTTGCTCACTGGCCTGGAGCTCCTGCTCCATGGCGCGGCGCTGGGTCAGGTCGCTGATGAAGCCCACAAACACCGGCGCGCCGTCAAGCGGCACGCGCCCCACGGAAATGCGAATGGGCACCGTGCTGCCGTCGGGCCGCTGGGCCAGCACCTCGCGGCTGTTTGCTCCAACGACGCTGCCGCCCTGGCCTTGCAGGTAGCGCTGCAGGTAGGTGTCGTGGCGGGAGCGGTCGGGCTCGGGCATGAGCATGGACACGTTCTGGCCCACCACTTGTTCGGGACGCCAGCCCAGGATGCGCTCGGCCGCCGCGTTGAAGGACTGCACGCGTCCCTGCGCATCAATCATCACCATGCCGTCCACAGCCGTGTCAGCAATGGCGCGCAGGCGGGACTCGCTCCGGCGCATCTGCAGGAACATCTGCCGGTAACGCAAGCCTGCGTTGATGGCGATCACTAGCAGCCCGATACCCGACGCCACTGCAGCGACGGCCAGCGCCAAGGGCGCGCCATCGGCCGCAGCCAGCAGTTCCAGCTCGTCGGGTGCGTCAATAAAACGCAAGGCCGCCATGCCGGTGTAGTGCATGCCCGCAATCGCCAGCCCCATGACGACACCCGCCACTGCATTGAGCCACCGGGCACGCCAGCGCACCACGCGCTCCAGCCCAAACCGCACCCACAGGGCCACGATGGCCAGCAATACGGCCACCAGCACCGAGGCGGCAAACCCCCAGGGGTCGTACCGCATGACAGGCGCCCACTGCGATGCCGCCATGCCGATGTAGTGCATGGCGCCAATGCCAGCGCCCACCAGCACCCCACCCACCACCAGGGCGGAGCGGCTGATCTCGCGGCGCATCAGCAAGCCCAGCGCCACCCACGACGCGCCCACGCTGGGCAGCAGGGACAGCACGGTGGTCCATGCATCAAACTGGCCACGCGAGCACACCGTGAAGGCCAGCATGCCGATAAAGTGCATGGACCAGATGCCGCCGCCCAGAGCCATTGCGCCCGACCCCCGGGCCATCTGGCGCATGAAGCGGGTGTCAGCACGCCGGGCCAGGCCCGCCATCTGCAGCGCCAGCACGGAGGCCAGCACCGCCATCCCCACCGACAGCGTCACCAGCCAGGGGTCGTGCTGCGCCCAAAGCAGCGGATAGGGCTGTGCGTCAGAAAGGAAAAAGAGGTCCAGCATCAGGGGCGCCCAGGGCGATCAGGTCATGGCAGATTTGTATCCGATTGTGGCGCCCCTGCCAGCGGGCAGAACCCCTGCAAATCGCTCGGCGAATGCCCGCAGTTCCCAGGCCACCGGCGGCTCAATGCGCCACCACCTTGCCCCACTCGCGCTCATAGCTGTGCACCAGCGCCTGGTTGGACAACCGGTTCACATCGGCCGGCACCCGCGCCATGTCGAGCGGAAAGTCGAACAGCAGGGGCAGCGATGGTGTGCTCAAAAACCGAAGCCCTGAAGGCAAGGCGTCGGGCAGGCGCCAGGGTCTGCGGCTCGCAATGACATAGCCCCATTCGCCAAAGCTGGGCACATGGGCGTGGTACGGCGCCGTTTGCAGCCCCACCGATTCGATGGTCTGGACCACCGTCCAGAAGCTCTGGCGCGCCACCAGCGGCGAGGTGGTCTGCACCACAGCGTAGCCACTGGCGGCCACCCGCTTGTCCAGCAGCGCATAAAAGCTGTTGGTGTAGAGCTTGCCGATGGAGAAGTTGGTGGGATCGGGAAAGTCCACCACGATGACATCGAACGTGTCTGTCCCTTCCTGCAACCAGGCAAAAGCATCGGCGTTGACGATCTTCACCTTGGGGTTTTGCAAGGCATGGCCATTCAGGCGTGCGAGGGTCGGGTTGTCGGTGAAGATCCTGGTCATTGCCGGGTCCAGCTCGACCAGCGTGACGGACTCGACCGAGGCGTACTTGAGGATCTCGCGCACCGCCATGCCGTCGCCACCGCCCAGCACCGCCACCCGCTTGGGCGCACCGTGGGCGGCCATGGCCGGGTGCACCAAGGCCTCGTGGTAGCGGTATTCGTCGGACTCGGAGAACTGCAGGTTGCCGTTGAGGTACAGCCGGTGGCCATAGCGCCCCTGCGTGACCACGATGCGCTGGTAGGGCGTGGCCGTGGTGAAGATGATGCGGTCCTGGTAGAACTTGTCTTCAGCAAAACTCGTGATCTGCTCGGCCCCCGCCAGCCCGGCCAGCAACAGGCCCACCACCATCAGGCAGGCGAACAAATGGGCTTTGAGGCGCCGCAGCTCATGCCGGAACAGCCACACCGCCCACAGCGCCACGGCGGCATTCATCAGCCCGAACAGCAGCCCGGTGCGGATGAGCCCCAGGTGTGGCACCAGCAGCAGCGGAAACGCCAGCGACACCGCCAGCGCGCCCAGGTAGTCGAACGTGAGCACCTGCGAGACCAGGTCCTTGAGCACCACGTTGCGTTTGAGGATGCGCATGACCAGCGGAATCTCCAACCCCACCAGCGTGCCCACCATCAGCACCATGCCGTACAGCAGAAACCGGAACGCGCCCGGCGCATACGCATTGGCGAGGAACAGCGTGGCTGGCAGCGCGCCGCCGATCAGCGCCACCAGCAGCTCGATGCGCAGGAAGTGCGCGGGCAGCTGCCGCTCAAAGTAGCGCGACAACCACGAGCCCAGACCCATGGCGAACAGGTAGGTGCCGATGATGGTGCTGAACTGCAGCACCGAGTCGCCCAGGACATAGGACGCCAGCGCCCCCGCCGCCAGCTCGTACAAAAGGCCGCAGGCAGCCACGACGAACACGCTGATGAGCAGCGCGATATCAATGGGGCGTGGGCCGGGGGATCGGGGCAGCGCCGCGGGCGCTGGCTCGGTAGGGGACAAGGTGGGAGGCGACAAGGCGGCTGTCAGCGCACCCTGCGGGGTGCGCTGCTACGTTCATTCAGGCAATGGAGGCAAACAGGCGCGTCAATGAATGGCGGCCGCCACGATGATGCTGATGCCCAGGCACATCGCCGCCACCACCATGCCCAGGGCCTTGTTTTGCTTTTCCACAATTTCGCGCCACAGGTCGTAGGGCGTGATCTTGTCGATGATGATGAAGGCCGCCCAGAAGATGATGATGCCCATCAGGGCATACAGCAGCGTGCCGCCGATGGACAGGGGGTGAAGCCATTCGAATTTGGTCATGCTGTTCTCCGGTGAAGTTCGGGTTGTTGCGAGGTTACTTGTGGCTGCCGCCCGACGAATATCCGCCGTACGAGCCCCCAGAGCTGCGGTAGCTGGAGGACGAAGAACAGTTTTCGACCCGGGGGTCGCAGCTGGAGCAGCGGCTCAGCAAGATGAGCAGGATCAGGATCACCACAGCGATCAGGATGATGGTGCCGCAGCCCAGACCGGATTTGGCCACGAACGGGCCGGGGTCGTCGCGCTGGAGCGCATCTTTCTTGTCGTCCAGCTTGAACGCCTTGGCCACCGTGTCGCTGGACAGCTTGTCCCCCGCCGACCAGGTGATCTCGTTCGGGCTCTGCTCCATCGACAGCAGGCCCTTGCTGCTGGCGAAGTCGCGGTTGGTGGTCTTCTGACCGCGCGTGACCTGCCAGTAAAACTCGCCCAGCACATAGGTGGTCTCGGCCTCGTAGGTGTACTTGAGGTCGTACTTGGTGCCCATGTACGTGGCGGAGCGGCCCGTGGCAGCCATCTGCGGCGCGCCGGTGGTGGGGCGCACCATGCTCCAGCCTTCTTCGGAATCGACCAGGAAGGCAAAGCCGCGCTTCTGGTTGTAGAGCAGGTATTCACTCCAGCCAAAGTGTTCGTCGTCGCCGGGCTCCACGCCCATGCGGTGCTGAAAGCCCACCACCTGCCAGTGCACACCCTGCAGCTGCCCCTTGCTGCCCAGCGGTATGAGGGGCTGCACAGGTTCGTCCTGCTCGGCCGAGCGCAGCTCGCCGCCCACACCACTGTCCAGGCTGATGATGCTGGCGCACGATCCACAGGTAATGCTCTTGGAGGTGGACAGCTGCACCTGCACCGGCGCGCCGCAGTGGGGGCAGTTGAACTGACGGCCTTTTTCTTCCTTGGCCGATTCGTCCTTGAGGCCCTGCAGTTGCAGGTCTTCCAGCAGCACGGCCTTGCCGCGCTCGACGTTGGGAGGGGTGTGGCCATAGTCGATGCTGACCACCTCGCCATCGGCACTGCGCAACTCGACCATGCCAAAGGGCTGGCCTAACGGCGGCAGTTTGGGCAGCTCGCCCTGGGCCGAGATCAGCTGTGCCTGGCCGGTGTAGGCCACGCTGTAGGGCTTGCCATTGATGGCCGTGGTGGTGCCGATGCGAAAGCGCTCGGGCGCTGGCATCTCGCGGCCGGGGTCGATGGGCCGGGTGAAGACGTAGGCGCCGTTGTCCTCGCCCAGCGTGGCCAGCGTGCCGTCGTTCAGAAAGGCCGCCCATTCGGTCCACACGCCCGCGTCGCCCTTGTATTGCAGGCGGCCGATGAGGGTGAAGGGTACGTCCTTGCCGTCGAGCTGGATGCGCCCGCTGGCCATGAGCTGCAGCGGGCTGTGGTCGTCGAACAGCTCGGCCATCTTGCCCAGGCGCGTGAGCACGTCGCCACTGCGCACCACGGTGCTCTGGCAGTAGCCGCAGACGGCATGGGTGGACTGCGCGCTCTTGAACTCCACCGGCGCGCCACAGCCGGGGCAGGGCGCGCGGTAATAGCGCTGGGTGGGGTCGGTGGCCATCGTAGGGAGTGTTCTGCCCGCGCCGCATTACGCGGCTTTGAGGCCTTTTTGGCCTCTAGCGCCTATCCCTCATGCGCAAGCAGCTATTTTTATGATAGCAATCGATCCGATCGATCAGACGAGCTTCTTGAGCAGTTCGGCCTTCTTGGCGTCGAACTCTTCCTGCGTGAGGATGCCCTTGGACTTGAGTTCGCCCAGCTTCTCCAGCGTGGCCATCACGTCCTCAGGCTTGACGCCCACCGCTGCAGCGGCGGCAGGTGCAGCCTGCGCGGCAGCGCCGCCACCTTGCAGGCCTTGCTGCAGGTTCTGCGCCAGCACCTGGCCCAGCGCCACACCCGCGCCCAGGCCCATGGCATCGCCCGCAATACCACCGCCATTGCCAGCGCCTTCGGCGAACTTGGGGATGGCCTGCGCGGTCTGGTACTGCATGAACTTGGCCATGTCGTTGCCGACCATGCCCATGCCGATCTTCTGGTCGAGGATCTTTTGCAGCTCCTCGGGCAGCGAGACGTTCTGTACCGTGAGGGACTCGATCAGGATGCCCAGCTTGGCGAAGATGGGCGCGAGTTCCTTGGTCAGCGCGTCGGCAAACATGACCTGGTTGGCCGCCAGGTCCAGGAAAGGCAGGCCGCTGCCCGCAATGGCGTTGCTGATGTTCTGCAGAACCAGGCCACGCAGCTGACCTTCCAGGTCGGCCACGGGGTAGGACTCGCGCGTGCCCGAGATTTCGGTATGGAACAGCTTGGGGTCAGCGATGCGGAAGGCGTAGTTGCCGAACGCGCGCAGGCGCACGGCGCCGAAGTCCTTGTCGCGGATAGTGATGGGCTGGGGCGTGCCCCACTTCTGGTCGATCTGCTGGCGCGTGCTGAAGAAGTACACATCGCTCTTGAAGGGGGACTCGAAGAGCTTGTCCCAGTTCTTGAGGTACGTCAGCACCGGTAGCGTCTGCGTGGTGAGCTTGTAGGTGCCAGGGCCGAACACGTCGGCCACCTGGCCTTCGTTGACGAAGATCGCCATTTGCGATTCGCGCACCACCAGCGTGCCGCCGTTCTGGATTTCCATGTCGCGCATGGGGAAGCGCCAGGCCAGCGTGCCGTCCCCCTCTTCGGTCCACTGAATGATGTCAATGAACTGTTTCTTGATGAAGTCCATGAGGGCCATGTGTGCTCCCAAAGCAAAAGAGGGGGTTGAGAAGAGCGGCCATCATAGCAACGGGGGCTTTGGTGGCAGCGGCTTTTTTCAGTGGCGGAACGTGAACTAGTTCACGCGCAGAACCAGTCTGTTTGGGATAAGCGCTGTGGCGCTTCGCAAAGCGTCATTGAATAGCGGCTATCTGCGCTTTAGCGACGATCAATTGGCTTTCGCTATTGAGAATCACTACTATTCAACCATCCCTGCTGCACCGCCGCAGGCTCTGTTGAACCTAAGAAGCCAGGAGTCCGCCATGTCCCGCATCCGCCGCGTCGCCCGCCAAAATCAAACCATGCTGATGAAGACGGGAAGCTACTACCTGATCCACATCTGTGTGGCCGCGCTGGTGGCCTATGCCGTGACCGGCAACCTGTGGGCCTCACTCACGCTGAGCCTGCTGGAGCCCACGGTGCAGGCGGTGGCCTTCTTCTTCCATGAAAAGGCGTGGGACCGGGCCGGCCGGCGCGTTGCACGCCAAAGCGCCACCCCATCGCCCAGCAGCAGCCCCGCCGTTCAGGGCGCCTGAACACCACCTCCAGGAGCATCACCATGTACACCATTCCACTGCGCAGCCGCACCGCCACTGGGTTGGCCTTTCAACGTTGGCTGGTCCACCGCCTGGCAGGGCTGGCCCATACCGGTTGAGCACGCTGCACCTTGGTGCTGGCTCCAGAAACAACCATGCCCCGACCAGTGGGGCACGCGGAGTTAGGGAGCGCAAAGAAACCCTGTCCGGCAGCGTTCACAGGGTGCGAATGAATCCGGCGTGGCCGAGCGCGCGTGGCGGGCTCGTTCACACCTTCTCAGGCCTTCACATCCAGCAAGGAGCCCATCATTTCGTCCTGGGTCTTGATGGTCTGCAGATTGGCCTTGAACGCGTAGGTGGCCGACATCTGCTCCACAGCCTCCTGTTCCAGCGCCACGCCCTTGGCGTCCTGCTCGCGCTGCACGGTGGCTCGCACACCTGCGCTTTCGGCCGCTTCCTCTTGTGCAACCACCTCGCGGCGGTAACCGGGGGTGTTCATGTTGGCCACGTTGTTGGCCGACGCGTCCAGCCGCAACTGGGCGGCCTGCAGGCCTGAACTGCCGATGGAGGAAATACTGGCCATGGGCGCTGCTCCCGATGTCACACAATGTTGCAAAGAAGGTGAATTGTCCGCCCCGCCACGGCCGCTGGCAAGCAGCGGCCCCGCAATACCCCTGTCAGCGACCGGGCCGGTGCGCGTCCTCCAGGCATTGCGCAAACGCCTGGGCCGCGCGGGCGGGGGCGGGGGAGCGGCGCATCAGGCTCACAAACTGGCAGTGGTAGTGGAACAGCGAAGGGTTCACCGCCTGCATGCGGCCCTGGCGCTCGAAGGCTTCGGCGTAGTGGTCGGGCAGGAACCCCAGAAAACGGCCCGACAGGATCAGCGTGGCGATGGACTCCTGGTCAAACCCTGTGGCCGCGCGCTGCAGCCGGGCTTGGTGGCTCAGCTCCATGTTGGGCGAGTGGTAGCCCAGCCCCGCAAACTGGTAGCCGCGCACCGCGTGCCAGTCGGCCGGCGGCGCAGGCGCCCCGAACAGCGGATGGCCCTTGCCGCAATACAGCAGCATGGTCTCGCCAAACAGGTCCGCGTAGGCCAGGCTTTGCGAACTGCGGTGCGCGGGGATGATGCCCACCTGGTAGCTGCCGTCGATCACGCCGCGCTCAATGGCGTTGATGGAGCCCACATGCAGTTGCAACTGCACATCGGGCGCCTGGGCGGTAAAGGCGGCAATCGCCTCGCCAATGCGAGCCGCCGGGTTGCTGGCGGTCTTGTCGAACACCGCCACCGCCAGCTGCCCGCCCATGCGCGAGTGGATGTCGTCAATGCTGTCACGAAAGCTGCGCACCGAGGCCAGCAGCCGCAGGGTTTCTTCGTACACCCGCTGGCCCTCGGCCGTGAGGGCAAATCCTGCACGCCCCCGGCGGCACAGCGTCAGGCCCAGGCGGGCTTCCAGGTCCTTGATGTGGCGGCTGACGGTGCTGGTGCCGATGTTCAGCTCCAGCTCTGCCGCCGACATGCCACCGCACTCCACGACGCTCTTGAACACCTGCAGCAGGCGCAAGTCCATGTCGCTGAGCTGGCCCAGCACAGCGCGGTGTTTGCCCGAGGCAGCAGGTGCCGGAACGAGGGGTGGTGAAGTGGGGTCTTTTACTTGCATAAATCGTCAAGTAAACATTGATATTGGATTATTTGAGAGATTAACAGGCGGCGCAACAATGCTTCAGAACCTGTCCGAGGTCAAGCCTCAGCCCGCTGGGGCCGCCTGTCCTTTTGTCGCCGCCTTTGCACTGGAGAACCCCATGAGCTTCGTCAACATCGAAAAACCCGCCGCCGGTGCCGAAGGCCCCCGCATGGACGCCGAGTGGCTGGACGCGCACTGGATGCCCTACACAGCCAACCGCCAGTTCAAGGCCAATCCGCGCATGATCGTGGAGGGCAGCGGCGCTTACTACACCGACTCCGAAGGTCGCAAGATTTTTGATGGCCTTTCGGGCCTGTGGTGTGCGGGCCTGGGCCATGGCCGCCGCGAGATTGCCGAGGCCATCGGCAAGCAGGCCATGAAGCTCGATTACGCACCCGCCTTCCAGTTTGGCCATCCGCTGTCGTTCGAGCTGGCCAACCGCGTGAAAGAACTCACGCCTGCGGGCCTGGACTACGTGTTCTTCACAGGCTCGGGCTCCGAGTCTGCTGACACTTCGCTCAAGATGGCGCGCGCCTATTGGCGCGCCAAGGGCCAGGCCAGCAAGACGCGCCTGATCGGTCGCGAAAAGGGCTACCACGGCGTGAACTTTGGCGGCATCTCGGTAGGCGGCATCGTGGCCAACCGCAAGCTGTTTGGCCAGGGCATTGAGGCCGACCATCTGCCCCACACGCAGCCGCCCGCAGGCTCGTTCCACAAGGGCATGCCGCCCACGGGCAAGGAGCTGGCCGACCGCCTGCTGGAAGTGATTGCGCTGCACGATGCATCGAACATCGCCGCCGTGATCGTCGAGCCCTTCTCGGGCTCGGCCGGTGTGGTGATCCCGCCGGTGGGCTACCTGCAGCGCCTGCGCGAGATCTGCACCCAAAACAACATCTTGCTGATTTTTGACGAAGTGATCAGCGGTTTTGGCCGCAGCGGCGCCTGGACGGGTGCCGAAGCCTTCGGCGTGACGCCCGACATCCTGAACTTTGCCAAGCAGGTCACCAACGGCGCGCAGCCGCTGGGCGGCGTGGTGGCCACCAAGGAGATCTACGACACCTTCATGGCTGCAGGCGGCCCCGAGTACATGCTGGAGTTCCCGCACGGCTACACCTATTCGGCCCACCCCGTAGCCTGCGCTGCCGGCATTGCGGCGCTCGACATCCTGCAAAACGAAGACATGATTGGCCGCGTGAAGGCGCTGGCACCCTACTTTGAGCAGGCTGTGCACAGCCTCAAGGGTGCCAAGCATGTGGCCGACATCCGCAACTTTGGCCTGGCTGCTGGCTTCACCATTGCGGCCGTACCCGGCGAGCCTGCCAAGCGCCCGTACGAGATCGCCATGAACTGCTGGAAGAAGGGCTTTTACGTGCGCTACGGTGGCGACACCATCCAGCTGGCGCCGCCCTTCATCAGTACCCAGGCTGAAATTGACCGCCTGGTCAGCGCCCTGGGCGACGCCCTGCACGAAACTGCCTGAGGCTCACGCCCTTCCTGACCCTCCATGCGCATTGCCATCCTCACCTTCGACGCCTTCAACGACCTCGACTCGCTAGTGGCGTTCGGCATGCTCAATCGCATTGCGCTGCTGGGCGACACGGACTGGCAGGTGCGCATTGCCAGCCCTACGCCCAGCGTCACGTCCATGAACGGCCTGACCATTGACGCGCATGAGGACCTCAGCCATTTGGCTGAGGCCGATGCGGTGCTGGTGGGCAGCGGCATGAAGACGCGTGAGGTGGCCAACACCCCCGCGCTGATGGAACCGCTGCGCGTGTTGAATCCCGCACGCCAGCTGCTGGCGGCGCAGTGCTCCGGCACCTACCTGCTGGGCCGCCTGGGCCTGCTGGGCGGTACGCCCGCCTGCACCGACCTGACCAGCAAGCCCTGGGTGGTGGAGTCGGGCGTGGATGTGGTGCCGCGCGCGTTTGCAGCCCACGGCAACGTGGCCACGGCCGGCGGATGCCTGGCCTCGCAGTACCTGGTGGCGTGGCTGATCGCCAGTCTGAAGGGGCTGGACGCCGCGCGCGAGGTGCTGCACTACTTTGCCCCGGTGGGCGAGAAGCAGGAGTTCATCGACCGCGCGATGGCCCATGTTGTGCCCGTGTTGGAGCCCCAGGCCATAGAGGACTGATCACTATTAATTTGATAGCTGCTTGCGCATATTGCACTAGCGCTATTGGCACTTTTTACCTGAAATCACCATGAACCACGACAAAAACGTCACCACCACCGTCGGCCACCTCATCGACGGCCAAATCGTTGCGGACACCGAGCGCACGCAACCCGTGTTCAACCCCGCCACCGGCCAATCGACCACCAACGTGGCGCTGGCGAGCAAGGCCACCGTCGAAGCCGCCATCGCCTCCGCCGAAGCGGCCTTCCCGGCCTGGCGCAATACGCCACCTTTGAAGCGCGCGCGCGTTATGAGCAAGCTCAAGGTGCTGCTCGAAGAGAACGCCGACAAGATCGCCGCCCTGATCACAGCCGAACACGGCAAGGTGCTGGCCGATGCGCACGGCGAGCTGCAGCGCGGCATCGAGAACGTGGAATACGCCAGCTACGCCCCCGAGCTGCTCAAGGGCGAGCACAGCCGCAACGTGGGCCCCAGCATCGACTCGTGGAGTGAGTTCCAGGCGCTGGGCGTCACCGCAGGCATCACGCCCTTCAACTTCCCGGCGATGGTGCCGCTGTGGATGTGGCCCATGGCCGTGGCGTGTGGCAACACCTTTGTGCTCAAGCCCTCCGAGCGCGACCCATCCTCCACGCTGTTCATCGCCCAGCTGGCGCTGGAAGCGGGCCTGCCGCCCGGCGTGCTGAACGTCGTCAACGGCGACAAGCTGGCCGTGGACACTCTGCTGCAGGACCCGCGCGTGAAGGCCGTGAGCTTTGTGGGCTCCACGCCGATTGCCGAATACATCTACAGCGAAGGCTGCAAACACGGCAAGCGCGTGCAGGCCCTGGGTGGCGCCAAGAACCATGCGGTGCTGATGCCCGACGCCGATGTGGGCAACGCCGTGAGCGCGCTGATGGGCGCGGCCTATGGCTCGTGCGGCGAACGCTGCATGGCCATTCCGCTGCTGGTGGCGGTGGGCGACGAGGTGGGTGACGCCGTGATCGCGGGCCTCAAGACTGAAATCGCCAAGATGAAGGTCGGCCCCGGCACCGATAACAGCAACGACATGGGCCCGCTGGTGACCAAGCCACACTTCGAAAAAGTGAAGGCCTATGTGGACAGCGGTGTGGCCGAAGGCGCCACGCTGGTGGTCGATGGCCGTGGCGTGAAGGTCGCGGGCCATGAAGAAGGCTACTTCCTGGGCGCCTGCCTGTTTGACAACGTCAAGCCCGGCATGAAGATCTACCAGGAAGAAATCTTCGGCCCCGTGCTGGGCGTGGTGCGCGTGAAGACGCTGCAAGAAGCCATGCAGCTCATCAACGACCACGAATACGGCAACGGCACCTGCATCTTCACGCGCGACGGCGAGGCCGCCCGCTACTTCACCGACCACATCCAGGTGGGCATGGTGGGCGTGAACGTGCCCCTGCCCGTGCCGGTGGCGTACCACTCGTTTGGCGGCTGGAAGCGCAGCCTGTTTGGCGACCTGCACGCCTACGGCCCCGACGCCGTGCGCTTTTACACCAAGCGCAAGACCATTACCCAGCGTTGGCCGAGTGCCGGTGTGCGTGAGGGCGCGGTGTTCAGCTTCCCGAGCAGCCGCTGAGCACAGCCGCCATGGCTGCCTGAACGTATTCACTTGCTTGCCCCTGCATCGCCATACTAACGGGAATTTTTCATGCGGCGACGGAAAGCGTTGCCGCACCCAGAGACGCGGTGTGTGTTGGGCTCAGGGCGTCTTGAGCAGCGCATTGACAGCAGCGATGCTGCTGTCCCGATCCCCTCCGGCCAGAGCCTGCAGGCGCACACAGGACACCAAGTAGGTGTAGCGCGCTCGGGCCAGGTCACGAAGGGCCAGTTCCTTTTGCTGCTCCGCGTTCAGGATGTCCACCAAGGTTCTGGCCCCACCCTCAAACGAGCGGCGGCTCGACACCACGAGCTGTGTAGCAGACCGCGCAGCCTGTTCCAGCGCCCGGATGCGCAGGCGGCCTTCGCTGACGCCCCGAAATTCGGTGTGGATGCGAAGGCTGAGGTCACGGCGCGCGGCCTCCAGCAGTTCGCGGGCCTGCACCTGCTCCGCAACCGCCTGACGTACCGTGGAGCTGACATAACCGCCCGCAAACAGTGGCATGTTCAGCTGCAGGCCGATCACACGGTTGGTATAGCTGGAACTGGGGGTAGTAACGTTCTCGCTGCCACTGCGCGTCCATTGGGCCACTGCATCCAGTGTGGGAAGGTGCCCAGTGCGGGCTTTCTCGATCTCCAAACGTGCCACATCCAGCCGTGCCTTCTGTTGCCGAATCTCAGGACTGTTGTCCTCTGCCAGGGCCAGCCAGTCCTGCACGCTGCGCTGTTCAGGCGTCCAGGCTGCGAACTTGGCTTCATCCAGCGGGCTGAGCGCCGCCACCGGCTGGTTGACCAGTGTCTCCAGCTGGTGGCGCGCATAGTCAAGCTGCTGCCGTATCTCAAGCTCCTGCGCCACGGCCATGTCAAGCCGGACCTGGGCTTCGTCGATGTCGGTGCGCGTGCCACTGCCCGCCACCAGCAGTTTGCGCGCGGCGTCCAGCTGGGTAGTGGTGGTGTTCTTCTGCGCACGCGCCAGGGCAAGCTGGTCTTGCGCCAGCAACAGCTGCAGGTAGGCGTCGGTCACGCGCACACCCAGGTTCTGTAGCTCCCGGTCCAGCTGCGCGCCCACTTCAGCGCGCATCTGATGGGCCTGTTCCAGCCCTACCGACAGTGACTTGCGGTAGACAGGTTGGCGCAAGGTCAAGGTAGCGTTGTGGCTGGTGTAGTTTTCATCCACGGTCACCGACCGGCCCAGGATGTTGCGTTGCGTGTTGCTCAGGTCGTTGCGGTTGCGAGCTGCACTGAATGCCACATTGGGGTAGCGCATGGCCTTGGCCTGCTCCACACGCTCATCCCCCACATCGGCAGCCGCGCGGGCGGCTCGAATGGTAGCGTCCTGCTGCAAGGCCGCCTGGTAGGCCTGCTGGAGGTCCATGGACCAGACAGGTCCTGCGCATACCACCAAGACGGAGAGCGAGACCGCCCGCAAGGCGTTCGACGGCGTGGAAAAAAAAGCCGCCATGCTCACTCTTCCTTCAGGGAACCTGACACACGCTTGAGCAAGGGGCCCAGCAGATAGGTCAGCATGGTGCGCTCCCCGGTCTTGATGACCACCTCGGCCGGCATGCCTGGCTGCAAGTGGCGTTCGCCCAGCGTCTTCATGCCATCCGGCGTGACCTTGACCCGCGCGAGGTAATAGGTCTGGTTGCTTTGTGCATCCGTCAGCAGATCCCCAAAGACCGACGCCAGTTCTCCCTGCACGACAAGTTGCGGCGAGTGGGCGAACGCACTGAAACGCACATCGGCATGCAAGCCCGGGCGCACCTTGTCGATCAGGTGGGGAGCAATACGGGCCTCCAGCACCAAAGGCTCATTAGGAGGGACGATGCCCATCAGCTGCTGCCCCGCCTGGACCACAGCGCCCACGGTCTGCACCGCAAGGCCCACCACCTGGCCAGTAGCGGGCGCACGGATTTCCGTGCGGTCTAGATCGGCCTTCAGCGCGGTGAACTTGTCGGCATCCGACTGCACCTCCCGCGTGATGTCTGCGAGGTTCGTCTCCACCTCCTTGCGGTATTCCTGCTGCCGGGCCAGGGCCCGCTGGCGCATTTCTCTGACCGTGCGCTGCGTGCGCGCCGTGTTGCCCAGCAACTCCGTGATGGCCAGGCTGGAGTCGGCTACCATGCGTTCGAGTTCCAGTTGTCGATTACGCGGGGAGTAGCCCTCCTTGACCAGCTCGCGCGTATGGCGCAGCTCTTCTTCGAGCGATGCCTGTTGCCCACGCCGGCTGGTCAGCATGCCCGCATAGGCCTGCAGCAGAGCGTTCTGGCCCTGAATGCTTTCTTCGATGCCCTGCAGGTCCGCACGCAGTGCCGCGCGCCGCGATTGAATCAGTTGCTCCTGGTTCTTCATCTGCTGCTGAATCAGCGGGTCTGCCGCCGCAACCTGCAAATCCGAGTGGAACACAATGGTGGCAGCGCCCGACTGCTCGGCCAGCAACCGCCCCTGGACCGCACGCAAACCCAGGTACCGCTGGCGGACCGCCTCGTAGTTGGCCTTGGCCACCGCATCATCCAGAGATATCAACGGTTGCCCCGCCTGCACCACGTCACCTTCGCGCACGAAGACCTGCTTGACGATGCCTCCGCTGAGGTGCTGCACCGCTTTGCGTTTGGTGTCGATCGCAACCACGCCCTGGCTGGGCACCCCTTCGTCCAGGGGAGCAACAGCCGCCCACAGCAAAAATCCCCCAAGGCCCAGGCCCAGCACCCAAAGCCCAGTGCGTGCCGCGCGTCCGGTGTCCGATGGAGGCTGGGGAGCCGATCGGACTCCCGGCAGTGAGGAGATCGAGGGTGCTTGTTTCAAGGGTTCAGTGTGGGCCATGGGCGGGTGTTCAGAAAATGTTCGCTCGTCTCGAATGTGCGCGACGCGTTCAGGCGGGCAGCGGCTGCGGAGCAGGCAAAGAACCAGCAGCTGAAGCGGAGGGGGCTTGGCGTGCCGCCTGCAGCTGTGCCAAGACTTCATCGCGCGGGCCCTTCAGCTGTACCTGACCGTCCTGCAGAACGAGCACCTGATCTGCAAGCGCAAGCACCCCCGCCCGATGCGTCACCATCACAATGGTCTTGCCGCGCTCCTTGAGCTGGCGCATGGCCCCGAGCAAGGCCGCTTCGCCCACATCGTCCAGGTGGGCGTTGGGCTCATCCAGTACCAAGAGCGCTGGATCACCATACAGGGCGCGAGCTAGTCCGATGCGTTGGCGTTGTCCCCCCGAAAGCAAGCGCCCAGCCTCTCCAATCGGCGTGTCATAGCCTTTGGGAAATCTAAGCACCATCTCATGTAGGCCTGCGCATTGGGCCGCTGCAATGACCTTGGCAGAATCCACCGCAGCAAAACGTGCGATGTTGTCAGCAATCGTCCCACCGAACAGGACCGTATCCTGTGGCAGGTAGCCTACCTGAGGGCCCAAGGTCTCGTGGCTCCAGGCGGTAAGGGGCTGACCATCAAACAACAACTCGCCCTGCGATACGGGCCAGACGCCCACCAGCACGCGCGCCAGCGTGGATTTTCCGGAACCCGAGGGGCCCAGCACCACTGTCAGCGAACCCGGCGGAGCATGCAGGTCCACCTGCTGAAGAATCGGAGTCACCCGCCCCGGCGCAGTGGCGTGCACATTGCGCAGCTGAACATCCCCTTGCAGACGCGGGGCTGCGGAGACCTTGGGCAACGGTGGATGCTCTTGCAGCAGTTGCTCCAGCCGAAAGAAGGCCGCGCGGGCCCCCAAAAAGCCGCGCCATGCACTCACAACCTGGTCAATCGGAGCCAAGGCGCGGGTCATCAGCACGTTGGCAGCAATCATGGCTCCGGCCGATAGTTGGCCATCGATCACCAGCAAAGCACCCACCGCCAGCGACAGGGCCTGCTGCGCATAACGTACAGACTTGCTCCAGGCCGTGATGCGGTGCGTCAGGCCCTGGGCTGCCGCGTGCAGCTCGGCATAGCGCGCCTGCAACAATGCCCATCGGTGGTGCAACTGCTGCAACATGCCCATGGCCTCAACCGCCTCGGCATTGCGCAGCTTGCCATTCAGGTAGGCATGCGACCGGCCCTGCGCCTTGGCCAGGGATTCGGAAGGCACCACCGTGCGCTGGTGCCCCAGCCATGCCAAGGCGGCCTGGATCAGAGCAAAGGCCACGGCCACCGCGCCCAGCAGGGGGTGCAGCAAGAACAGCACCCCAATGTAGATAGGTGCCCATGGCAGATCGAAAAAGGCAAAAATGCTGGGGCCCGTGAGGAATTGGCGTACCTCCGTCAGATCCGTGAACAACTGGCCAGGGTTACCCCCTCCTTCACGGACACTGCGCGAGAAACCTGCCGAGAAGACACGCTCCCCCAGCAACCGGTCCAGGCGCACCCCGGCGCGCACGAGCAGCTGGGACCGCGCCCATTCGGCAAACGCCATGGCGGCAAACAGGAACAGGACAAGCAGCGAGACCACCAACAAGGTGAGCTCGTTGCGGCTGACCAGCACGCGGTCGTAGATCTGCAGCATGTACAGCGTGGGTGTCAGCATGAGCAGGTTGGCCACCATGCTGAATATTGCGATCACAACCCATTCACGCTGGAGGCTCCGCAGGGCCTGGGTGATTTCGCTGCGCGAGAAAAATCCGCTGATGGACATGGTGTCAGTTGAGTTGGAAGAGGGTGATCAGGCGGCACGCGGCGCGACGGCGGCCGCCGGAGTACCCGCAGAAGCATTTCGCAATGCCGCCAGCACATCATCTCGGGGGCCAAAGGCCTGCTGCCCCCCACCCTGCATGATGAGTAATTTATCCGCCACCGCCAGCACGCTGGGCAGATGGGTCATCACCACAAAAGTGGTGCCACGGGCCTTGAACTCCTGCAAGGCCCGGCCCAATGCAACATTGCCCACCTCGTCCAGGCTAGCGTTGGGCTCGTCCAGCACGACAAAAACCGGATTGCCATAGAGGGCACGTGCCAGCGCGATTCGCTGGCGCTGCCCGCCGGAGAGCATCACGCCGGCCGCCCCCACAGGGGTGGCATAACCTTGTGGGAGCGAAGTGATCCAGGTGTGCACACCCACCGCCTGTGCGGCATCCACCATGGCCTTTTCGTCCATCTCGCCAAAGCGAACGATGTTGTCGCCCAGCGTGCCCTCCAACAGTTCGACGTCCTGCGGCACATAGCCAACGTATGGCCCCAACTCCGCCTTGTTCCACACACTGACATCCACTCCATCCAGCCGGACACTGCCCGCCACAGGAGGCCACAGCCCCATCAGCATGCGTGCCAGGGTGGTCTTGCCCGCTGCAGACGCACCCAGAACCACCAGCACTTCCCCCGGTTGCAACGAGAAGGCCACACCTTTCACAAACGGCGGCGCCCCTGCAGAGGCTCCTGCGACCAGACTCTCAACCGTCACACGCCCCCTCGGCTTGGGCAAAGGCATCCCTTGCACAGAGGCAGGCAACCTCTCCAGAAGCTGCCCAAGCCGCCCCCAAGCGGCCTGCACCTGTACCACCGCTCGCCACTGGGACACCATTTGCACCAGAGGCGCCAGCACACGGCCGCCCAGCACTGATCCGACGATCAGCATTCCCGGCCCACCAGGCAACTGGTCATGCATCAAAAGCCAAGCCCCCAGGCCCAGAAGCGCCGACGACAAAGTCGTCTGCAGCATCTTGCCCAGCGCCTGCAACACCCCTGCGCGGTCCGACGCCAGCGACTGCAGTCCCAGACTCTCCTCGTGCTGCGCCAACCAGCGGCGGCGCATGTCTTTCTCCATGCCCATGGCCGCAATCACGTCGCTGTGGCGCAAGGTGCCATCCACATAGGCCCGCGCGCCAATGTCCGATTGATTGGCCCGCAGCAAGGCTGGACTGGTGCTGCGCTCGTTCAGCCACGAAAGTCCGACCTGCAGCGCAGCACCGGCGAGGGACACCCACCCCAGCAACGGATGGATCACAAACAGAAGCACCAGCATCACCAAGGCCACCGGCATTTCCATCGCAGCCCCAAGTGCAGGTCCGTGAAAAAAGTCACGCACCGATCGCAAATCCATCACGGGCTGGGCCCCCGCTGCGCCCCCCTGCCTCAGATGCGCAGCATGAATGGCTGTGAACACACGGGGGGCCAGCGCACGGTCCAGGGCCGCACCCGCCTCACGCAGGGTTTCCGAACGTGCCCACTCCAGCACCTCCATCACACCGATGGCCAACAGCACGGCCAGCGTCAGCATGGCGAGAGTCATGGCGTTGCGGCTGTTCACCACGCGGTCGTAAACCTCGAACATGTATAACGTGGGCGCCAGAACCAAAAGTCCTGCCAGCACACTCAGGCCGAGGGCCCACCAGAGACAGGGCGCGAGCTTTGCCAAAGCCTGCTTCAGTTCGTGTGGCGTTACAGATACGGACATGCGGAGAGGGTCGGGTGAATGTGAAGTCTGTGCACACAACGCAAGAGCCTGGCACTGCCGATGCAGGGCCAGGCTCCGGGTAGACGGTAAATGCTGTTCTACTTCGCCAAGAAGAGAGCAGCCCCGCGGGACTCGTCTGCGCTCGCCACCACCACCGTCAGCCCATTCTTGGCCGCATTGAGCGTACCCACACCGCCAAATGCAGTCTTGCTGCCGTCCGCGCAGCTTTCGTTGAAACTTACGCTATACGCAGCTGTGCTGGCTATCGCCGCCACACTACCAACGTAGGTGCACCCCGTTGTCGAGCTTCCGGTCAGGCCGCCTGTCGCCGCCAGACTCCATTGCACGGTCTGGGCATTACCACCCAATGTGGCACTCCAGCTGCCCTGCACTTCCGCCTGAACTGCAGGGGTAGCCAGTGCGTCGCTCTGGGTCAGCGTCCCCGTAGTGTTCAGACCCGTGAATGCAATCGTCTTGGGGCTGGCCGTCAGGGCCGCATTGACCTGGCCGGTCACCGCTTGGCCTATGGCATTGCCTTGCCCCAGAGCGTAAGTTTTCCCGTTGGCGCTGCTGTCGCTTCGCACCACCAGCTTGACCAGTCGACTGGCATCCTGCGCCAGCAGCCAGGCGTTGGCGGCTCCATTGACGTCGGGTACAACCACCGCTGTCATGGCCGGTGCCACACCTGCGGCAGTCACCCAGCGCCCTTTGAGCTGGGCGGGGTCAATGGTAGGGCCTGAGCCTCCACCACCGCCTCCACAGGCCGCCAGCAGCCCCCCCACGACCAGCGTGAGCGCTGTCGCAGCGAGTTTGCCCGCTATTGCAGTGGGCATTGGCGTTTGAGTCTGTTTTTTCGTTGTCATGAATAGTTCCAGTGTCATGTTGTCAACTCTGCAAGGATAGGGCTTAGCCGGCACGCGGGTGCCGCTCAGAACCAGAACCCGTGAGGCATATCCGGCGCCAGCCCCATGATCGACAGCGCCATGTGCCCCGGCGCTCCGGGGTCGGTGATGATCCCGTCCACCTTGCCATCCGCATCAAACTGCCCGCCATCTTCGATGTGGAAGTCCAGCCGCAAACGTCCGCCCTCCATCACCATCTTGCCTCCATAAGGCTCGCTGGCGATGTTCACCCATTGGCCGCTGGCATTTTCTTTCCAGTATCCGTTCACGCCCAGCGCCGGGTCCACGTACAGGCTGAAATTCTCTCCTGTTTTGCCTTGCCCCAGCTCTACCGTGAAGCTCACCAGTCCGATGGGCATTTGCATGCCCGCAGGCAGGTCTGGCGGTGCGTCCTTTTGCGTCAGGCTGGTGATGCGTGCGTTGTCGTTACCGCTGCCCACTTTACCGTTCTGACTGCTGGCAACCAGGGTCGTAAAAGTCGGTGGTGCATTGCCCGGGTTGCTCTGCCCTGTGGGGCTAAGCACGAAACCGATCGAGGCCACTCCCGCTTGTTCGCTGTCCTTGATGCCGTCTCCGTTACCGTCTCCCGCCACGATAGCTCCATTGGGGCCCGGGATGCCTGGGGCCTGGTCTTCCACGGTGTTGGGCACCCCGTCGTTGTCGGGCACCCCAGGGGTCGGGGTGGGCGTTGGCGTGGGAGGTACCGGGGTTGGGTCAGGGTCTGCAGCGGTGAGGTTGGTTACGGGCCGGGCTGCGAAGCTGGCGGCGTCATTGCCTGCTGCGTCCTGGACGGCATTGGCGTCGTTGCCTGCCGTGGGGTCCGTATAGGCCACGGTGACGGTCTGGCCGGCTCCCACAACGAATGCAAGGGTCAGGGTGACGGTCTTGGCGGCTGCGTTCACGGCCACACCGGTGACGGCATTGGCAGAGCCTCCCGCCGTCACCGCAAAGGCGCCAATGGGCGCGGTGTTCACGGCGTCCAGTGTGGTCGCTTCGGTGTAGCTCAGGACCAGCTGGTTGGCGGTAACGGTGGCTGTGTTCACCACGCGGGGGTGGTGTCCAGTGTGTTGTTGGTGACCGGGGTCACACCCAAGCTGGCGGCGTCGTTGCCCTGGATGTCCTGGATTGCGTTGGCATCGTTGCCTGCCGTGGGGTCTGTGTAGGCCACAGTGACTACTTCGGCAAACCCTACCGGCGTCGTCAAGGTCAAAGTCACAGTTTTGGCGGAGCCGTTCACGGCCACGCCAGTCACTGTGTTAGCGACACCCCCGGAAACCACTGCGAAGGTTGTTGTGCCTGCTACGTTGATGGCATCCAGGCTGCTGGTGTCGGCGTAGGTCAGCACGAGACTGGCACCATTGACGCTTGCCGAGACCCATACAGGGGCATCTTGGTCATTGCCAGAGACCGTGATCGGATTGCCAAACAGGTCGGCGATCACCACGGCCGTGGCCGCACCTGTGTTCCAGTCCTCCAGCATGCCTATGTTGTAGGTGGTGGCGTCGGTGGAGCTGGTGCCGTCCTTGTTCAGCCGCAGCGCCAACTGGGCCTTGTCAGTGACGCTCATGGTCATGGTGAAGCTGGTGTTGGACGTGATGTCCACATTGGGCGTGTTGGTCAACGTGTAGTTGAACGCCCCCTGGCCCAGAAAGCGAATGCGGTTGGCCGTGATGTCATTGTTCGCCCCGGTCAGCGAGAGGAAGTTATTGCCCGTGACCACCAGCACGCCCGTGGCTACGTTGTAGGTGGCTGACGTGACGGTGGGTGCCACCACATTACTCACCGTAATGCCATTGCCCGTCAGGTCAGCCAGAACCACGGCAGGGTCCGCCCCAGCAGCCCAGTCCTCTGCGGCAATGAGGTTGTAGGTGTTGACGCTGGTGGAACTGGTGCCGTTCTTGTTCAGGATCAGGTTGGCACCCAATCGGTCTACAGCGCTTAGGTTCATCGTGAAGCTGGTGCTGCTCGTGATCTCCACGTTGCTGGTGGTGGTTAACGTGTAGCTGCTCCCCCCTTCGCCCTGCAGGCTCAACTTGTTGGCCACGATGTCATTGTTGGCACCCGTGACGCTGGTCAATCCGGTACCGGTGACCGTTAGCACGCCCGTGTTGGCGTTGTAGGTGGAGCTGGTGATGGTCGGCGGGGGAACGCTGCTCACCGTGATGGGGGATACGGCGTCAGCGATGTTGCCGCCGGTGACCAGACTGTTCCAATCGTCTGCCGCTGCCAAGTTATAGGTGGCGCCGCTTGTGGAAGTGGTGCCGTTCTTGTTGAAAAGCGCCTCCACGGCCGCCTGGTCGGCACCGGCCAGGGTCACGGCAAAGCTGGTAGCAGAGGTGACTTCCACGTTGCCGGTGGTAGACAGGGTGCGCGTGGAGCCGCCCTCACCGGTGATGGTCAGGGCGGAGACCGTGACGTCGTTCGTCGCCCCCAGGGTCTTGACCAGGCCCGTGCCGGTGACCGTGAGGATGTGGGTGGCGACGTCGTAGGTGGCCGACGTGATGGTGGGGGCCGAGACATTCGACACAGTCACGGCATTGCCGGTCAGGTCGGCACCCGATGTGGTGGTCGCGTTCCAGCTGGCGGCAGCGGCCAGGTTGAAGGCGGTGGTATCCACCGCGCTAGTGCCGTTGTTATTCAGGAAGCCGTTGACAGCGAGCTTGTCTGCGGCATTGAGCGTAACTGAGAAGGCCGTGGAACTGCCAGCCGTGACATTGGCCGTGGTCAGCGTGTAGGATCCCCCGCCCTGGCCGACGACCGAGAGCTTGCTCACATCAATGGTATCGCCACCCGCGATGTTGACGACCGATACCGAGAGGATGCCAGTAGCGGCATCGTAAGTGGACAAGAGGATGCTGGGCGCGGCGTTGGAGACCGTGATGCCGTTGCCTGTCAGATCCTGGATGTTGCCGCCGGTGATGACGCTGTTCCAATCGTCGGCGGCAGCGATGTTGTACGTGGTGGTGCTGACAGCAGAAGTGCCGTTCTTGTTCAAAAGGGTATCAACCGCAGCAATATCGGCGCCAGCCAGGGTAAAGGTGAAGCTGGTGGCCGAGGTGACTTCCACATTGCCCGTGGTGGACAGCACGCGTGTTGCACCGCCTTCGCCGGTGATCGTCAATGCGGAGATCGTGATGTCATTCGTTGCACCGATGGTCTTGACCAAGTTGGTGCCGGTGACGGTGAAGACGTGGGTGCTGCCGTCGTAAGTCGCTGAGGTAATCGTTGGTGCAGTGACGTTCGATACTGTTACGCCGTTACCGGTAAGGTCGGCGGCAGCTGAAGCGGTCACATCCCAGTTGGCGGCCGCTGCCAGGTTGAAGGTGGTAGTGTCCACCGCGCTGGTGCCGTTCTTGTTCAGAATGCCGTTAATGGCCAGCTGGTCGGCTGCGTTCAGAGTGACGCTGAAGGCCGTGCCGCTACCGGCGGTGACGTTGGCTGTGGTCAGGGTGTAGGAGCCAGCCTGGCCTGTGAGAGTGAGCTTGGATACATCTATCGTCCCACCGTTGGTGATGTTGGTGCCCGTGACCGACAGCACTCCCGTCGAAGCATCGTATGTGGCGCTGGCAACAGACGCCGGAGCCACGTAAGGCGTCACGGTTCCACGAATGCCATTTGTGCCAGTGCCTGCAGTGCCCGGGATGTTGCCCGTTCCGCTTGCTCCGCCACCGCTGCCTCCTGCACCGATATTGCCTGTAGACACCGAATTGGATGAAGTGGTGTCCATGATGAGCGTGCCCGTGGACCAGATGCCACCTACCCCAACGCCACCAGCTCCCCCATTGCCCGATGATGCGTAATTCGCCGCGCCGCCGCCGCCGCCTGCACCGATATTGTTTGTGATCGAGCTGCCAGTGATCGTGAGCGTCCCGGTGTTGTAGATCGCCCCTGCGGCTCCACCTCCTGCGCCCCCGAGACCGTTCCCCCCGGCGCCGCCGCCGCCACCGCCAATAGAGATGGATCCATTGTTCGCAGTGCCGCCGTTGCCGCCAACAGAATAACCACTCAGACCACCATAGCTGCCTCCTGAACCGCCGCCGCTCGAACCACCCGCGCCGCCCCCGCTTGGCCGACCACCGCCATGTCCTCCGCTCCCACCGACGCCTGCACCTGGGCTTGAAGACGGCCCCGTGCCGTAAGCGCTGTCGCCTCCGGTTCCACCTAATCCAGAGCCAAAGCCACCACCTCCACCGCCACCGCCGTTTATCAGGCCCGAGCTCCCCCCCGAACCGCCACCACCAGAAGCCTTGTTCACCGTGATGGTGCTGTTCGAAATCGTCAAGACACCGCTGTTCTGAATTCCACCGCCCAGGCCGGCAGAACCAGGCGACCCGACGGTGCGGTCACTGCTACCACCTGCACCGGCGGCCAAACCATTGGTGATGGTGAGGTTGTCAATTGAGACCGCGCTGCCAGCCCCACTGGTGGCAACGTTGAGAACTCGCGCGAGATTTCCGCCGCTGAGGGTAAAACCGCCACCAACGATAGACATGTTGTGCCCATCCGTCACATTGACAGAGACAGCATCTGCCGCACCGGCAAACGTGATGTTGCCGGTCAGTGTGATGACATCATCCTGGCCATCTATGCTGCCCGTGGCGATGGCAGCCTTGAGCTGCGCCACCGTGTTGACACTGGCCGTGTGCAGACTGAAGTCATAACCCTCCAGCACCTGCGCATCCAACGCAGCGGGCGCCTCGATCTGCCCCGTGGTGACCTCCAGATCCCAATCTCCACCACGCACCGCACCCGCTGTGCTGTCGTTGGAGGCGGCCACATCCGCCCCCGTCAATTGCGCCAACGCCTTCAGGAACTGGGCTCCCGCCTCGCCCGCCCCCACGTCGCAGCCATACAGCAGCAGGTCGCCGTCAGCGCCCAGTGCTGCGCCAATCGCCTTGAGCTGCGCCTGGTATTGCTCCAGGTTGTCACTGAATAGCGGGCCGTTGCCCAGCAGCAGCACCCCCTCGTCTCCGTGCGATACCACGCTGATGGACGCCAGACCATGCAGCCCGTCCAGTGCCTTGGCCATCTGCGCCACGCCGCTTTCGTTAGGGTCCAGGATGACTACCTTCACTCCCGGCCTGGCGGCGGCCATGATGGCCTGCAAGTCCGGCACTCGGCTGTCAATGAAAAGCACCTCTTGCACCGGAGATGAGGGGGCTGCAGATGTGTGGTCAGTGGTCATGATTTTTTGTAAAAAAATGGCTCTTGCGCCTGTCTGCATTGCAAAACCAGCTATCAATATGGAAGCAATCAATGGCTTTCTGCCGAAGCAGCGGACTTGGCAGTGATCACATTGGCCCGGCTGTTGGCATGGTCCTGCCAGAACGACAGCTTGCTGTATTGCTCGAACAAGTCCGGCGGCAGAATGGTCTCGCGCCGCTGCAGTCCTACCTGCGGGCGTACCTGGTGCAGTCCGTGCAGGCCCAGTGCTTCGTCAAACTCCGGTGCGTCGTATTTCACCTGCTCGAAGTCGTGTGCAAATTCGGGCTCGCCCAGAAACTGGTAGATCAGCGGCAGCACTTTGTGCGGCGCCTGCGCGAGCAGGTCGTAATCCACCAGCAGCAGTGAGCTGGCGTGTTCGCCGTAAAAGGCTTCCTTCAGCGCTGTCCACGGGTAGCCCACCATGCGGTTGCGCTGGGCCAGGGTCTCCACACGGCTGTAGACCGTGTTGCGTTCAGTATCGTCGTTAAAGAGGCGGGTGATTTCGTAAGGGTTGGCGCGGTACCTGCGCTCTATGCTGTCCATCACCCATGCCACGTTGCGCACGCAGGCAATCAGTTTGGCCCCAGGAAACAGGTCCATGAGCGCAGGCATCTGCGCGCTCCACATGCGGTTGGTGTCAAAGATGACGTCCTTGTGACCGGCCTGGTCTGCGTAGTAGCTTTCAAACAGCCCCCGCGACAGCCGCCTACGTTGCTCTTTGGTGACCACCGGCCCAAATTCGCTTCCCGCACCCAGCTGGTTGAGCATGTTGCGAAACAGCCCACCCACCGGGCTGGTCATGCCTGCGTGAAAGCGTGGGTTCTGCAGCAGGAGTGCCGACAGCAGTGTGGAGCCAGAACGCGGCAGGCCGGCAATGAAGTGGTAGCGCAAGGTTTGTGGTGTGTTCATGTAGATTGTTCGGGTGTCGCGCTCCAGCCATTGAGCATCCGCTGCACGGCCTGGCCCACTTCGATCACGCTGGTGTCCAGGCGAAGCGCTGGTGCATCAGGCTCCTCGTAGGCCGCGTGTATGCCTGTCATCTGTGTCAACTGATTGGCACGCGCCTTGGCATACAGGCCCTTGGGGTCTCGCTGTTCGCAGATTTCCAGCGGAGTGCTGACGTGGATTTCAAAGCATCGCTGCGTGCCTATCGTGGCGTAGGCAGCAGCACGTGCAGTGGATGCGGGGGAGACCATAGCAACGATGGCGTGAATGGCATTGGCGTTGAGCATCTGCGCAAGGTGCGCTGCACGGCGCACATTTTCTGCACGACTTGCTTCGTCAAACCCCAGGTCTGTGCACAGCCCTTGGCGCAGTTCATCGCCATCAAGAACGCAGGCAGGTTCTCCGCGCATACGCAGCGCATCTGCCAATGCCTGAGCGAGGGTGGTTTTACCGGAGCCTGGCAGGCCCGTGAGCCACCAGGTGGTGGCCATCTGTTGTTTCATGAAGGTGCGTCGCCTTTGAACTGGTCCACCTACAACGCGAGCAGGATTCGCGTGGAGACTCAAACGGCAGGCAAAAGAGAATTAACAATTCGGAGACTGTGGTTTTACCGAATGTCTTCACCCTTGTCACTCTTTGTTTTTCAGAGCAAAGCGAGGGGCAGTCGCAAATTCATCCAAAACTTGAGTGCCGCCGCATGTGCGGCTACTTCCTTTGCTGCGCGACTGAGGCACATCATGCAATTTGGAACAAAAAACTTCTTTGCGGCACGGGATGACATCGCCGCGAATTGAGGGACTGCAAAGACAGCTCTGAAATTTAAACGTTAGTAATGAAAAAAGTCACGGCACTCCCACCCACATAAGCAGATTCGCTTACTAGGGTTTTCACGGCCCTCGCCCTACAATCGCAGACCCTTACAAAGCTGACAGCCTGCTGCAGACCCACTGGAGTACGGTTTTGGCCCCCACCCCTTGAGTTGGAGACACTGAATGCCCGAGAACATCACGGCCCAGAACAACGACAACAACAACGATTCCGACAAGCGTGCCCAGTTGCGCCGTGCCGCTCTCGAGTACCACGAGTTTCCCAAGCCCGGCAAGCTGGCTATTGCCGCCACCAAACAGATGATCAACCAGCACGATCTCGCGCTGGCGTACTCGCCCGGTGTGGCAGCGCCCTGCGAAGAGATCGTCAAGGACCCAGCCAACGCCTTCCGCTACACCTCGCGCGGCAATCTGGTGGCCGTGATCACCAACGGCACGGCCGTGCTGGGCCTGGGCGACATCGGCGCGCTGGCGTCCAAGCCGGTGATGGAAGGCAAAGCCGTTCTGTTCAAGAAGTTCGCGGGCGTGGACGTGTTCGACATCGAGATCGACGAGAAGGACCCAGCCAAGCTGGTGGAAGTGATTGCCGCGCTGGAACCGACCTTTGGCGCCGTCAACCTCGAAGACATCAAGGCCCCGGACTGCTTCTATGTGGAGCGCGAGCTGCGCAAGCGCATGAAGATTCCGGTCTTCCACGATGACCAGCACGGCACGGCCATCACGGTGGCGGCCGCCATCGTGAATGCGCTGAAGGTGGCGGGCAAGAAGATCGAAGACGTGAAGCTGGTCACCAGCGGCGCGGGTGCGGCGGCTCTGGCCTGCCTGAACCTGCTGCTCAAGGTGGGCGTGCAGCGCAAGAACGTGTTCGTCACCGACCTGGCTGGTGTGGTCTATGAAGGCCGCGCAGAGCTGATGGACGACGACAAGCGTCAGTTCATGCAGAAGACCGACGCACGCAAGCTGGCGGAGGTGATGGTGGGTGCAGACGTGTTCCTGGGCCTGTCGGCAGGCAATGTGCTCAAGCCCGAGATGGTCGCCACCATGGCCGAGCGGCCAGTGATCTTTGCGCTGGCCAACCCCAACCCCGAGATCACGCCAGAGCTCGCTCACAGCGTGCGCGGCGACATCATCATGGCCACGGGCCGCTCGGACTACCCCAACCAGGTCAACAACGTCCTGTGCTTCCCGTACATCTTCCGCGGCGCACTGGACTGCGGCGCCACTACCATCACCGATGAGATGGAGATCGCAGCAGTACACGCCATCGCCGAGCTGGCCCAGGCTGAGCAGAGCGAGGTGGTGGCAGCGGCCTACGTAGGCGAGAAGCTGACCTTCGGACCTGAGTACCTGATTCCCAAACCGTTCGACCCGCGCCTGATGATGAAGATCGCGCCGGCCGTGGCCCAGGCCGCCATGGACAGCGGCGTGGCACAGCGCCCCATCGCTGACATGGACGCGTACCGCGACCGGCTGCAGACCTTTGTGTATGCCTCCGGCACGACGATGAAACCCATCTTTGACGCGGCCCGCAATGCCGCCAAGAAGCGGGTGGCCTATGCGGAAGGGGAAGAGGAGCGCGTGCTGCGCGCCGCGCAGATCGTGGTGGACGAAAAAGTGGCCCGCCCCACCTTGATTGGACGCCCCGCCATCATCGCCCAGCGCATCGAAAAGTTTGGCCTGCGCCTGAAGGAGGGCGTGGACTACGACGTGGTCAACACCGACTTCGACCACCGCTACCGCGACTTCTGGCAGACCTACCACCGCATGACCGAGCGCAAGGGCATCACCCAGCAGGTTGCCAAGATCGAGATGCGCCGCCGCCTCACGCTCATCGGTTCGATGATGCTGCACAAAGGCGAAGTCGACGGCCTGATCTGCGGTACCTGGGGCACCACGGCCAACCACCTGATGTACATCGACCAGGTCATCGGCAAGCATGCAGGCGGCGCCGACAGCACTGAGCAGGACGTGCCTGTGTACGCCTGCATGAATGGCCTGATGCTGCCAGGCCGCCAGGTGTTCCTGGTGGACACGCATGTCAACTACGATCCCACGCCACAGGAACTGGCCGAGATCACCGCCCTGGCCGCTGAAGAAATGATGCGCTTTGGTATCAAGCCCAAGGCTGCGCTGCTGTCGCACTCCAACTTCGGCACCAGCAACAGCCCTAGCGCCGTGAAGATGCGTCGGACGCTGGAACTGCTGCGCCAGCAGGCGCCCTGGCTGGAAGTGGACGGTGAAATGCACGGCGACGTGGCGCTGGACGGCAAGGCCCGCTCGGCGCTCATGCCCAGCAGCGAACTGACCGGCGACGCCAACTTGCTCGTGTTCCCCAACATCGACGCCGCCAACATTGCCTACAACCTGCTCAAGACCGCAGCAGGCGGTGGCATTGCCATCGGTCCCGTACTGCTGGGCGCTGCCAAGCCGGTTCATATCCTGACACCCAGCGCTACCGTGCGTCGTATTGTGAACATGACAGCACTCACCGTAGCCGATGCCAACGCCTTACGGTAAGCCTTCAAACAATAGCAAGCGCTAACTTAAATCCCTTGCAAAGCCCTTCAGCGCCTGCCCAATCTTTGTGCAGGCGCTTGCTTTTTGGGGACCATTGAGCGACACTAGCAGGTCGAAATTTCGGGTTAACCCGTAGTTTCTGAAAGGTTCGTTGATGCTGAAGGCTGTAGCCACCCGGGCGCGCAAAGCAGGGTTATTGTGTGTTTTGGGTGTTGCTTTCGTGCTGTCTCCGGTTGCGGGACATGCCCGGAAATCCCCGTCCACCGACGGGTCCATCACCCCCATCGCACTGGCCGAGTTGCCGCCTCAAGGGCGGACAACGTATGCGCTGATCCGTGAGGGCGGGCCCTTTCCGTACGACAAGGACGGATCGGTTTTTGGCAATCGCGAGCGGCTGTTGCCCGCCCAAAAGCGGGGCTATTACCGTGAATACACCGTCAGAACGCCAGGATCGCGCGACCGGGGAGCCCGGCGCATCGTGTGTGGCGGCAAGCCCCGGACCCCGGACGCCTGCTACTACACCAGCGACCACTACGCCAGTTTTCGCGAGATCGTCGAGTAACCCCCAATGCGGTGTGCGCCAACCAGCCCATCCCTGAAAGCGTACGCCGCGCCCCATTGAATTCCCCATTCACAGGCCGCATCCTGCAGCCTTGTGAGATGCCAGAAGTTTGTGGACTTTATAAAGAAAGAGTAGCGGAGATGCAGACGCCACTTCGTAAAGACCTGGAAACGCCACTGCGTGGCGTGCGCACCAACATCGTGCAGTCCATTCGCGCCTTCCGCGTGCAGGACTTGCAGGATGCAGCCACCTCCATGGGTCATCATTTCTTGTACGCCAACCTGGCCCACGCGCAATCCAAGCAGGATGTGCTGGACCTGATTGCCGGCCAATTCACGTTTCCATCGCACTTCGGCAAGAACTTCGATGCGTTGTACGACTGCATGACAGACCCCTTGCACAAATCGGGCCCACAGCCTGGTTTTATTGTGGTGCTGGAGCAGATTCCTGCCACGGGCAAGTTCGACAAGGAAGCACGCGAGCAGCTGCTCGACATCTTCCGTGACGCTGCCGATTACTGGGGTGATCGCAAGATCCCCTTCCGGTGTTTCTATTCTTTTCTGTAGCCCGTTCTGCATCCACCAGCCAAGCAGAACGGGCGAACGAGGCTAGCGACACCCAAGCCCTAGAAGGCATCGAGATCAACGGCGAACCCGCTGAAAAGATGCCCACGGACAAGCTCGTGGACGTGTCGCCCATGGCGCTGCGCATGAGCAGCCCCTTCAATGCCGGGTATTGGCTCAGCGCCGCCTGAATTCGGTACTTACCCCTGAGGCGCTCCGCGCCTTCCCCCTTTTCTCGAATCGCTTACGCGATTCGGGAAGGGGGACGACACCAGCGCGGCGGGGCGGCCCTTGCGCGGTGTCTCTGGTCTGGGCCGTGCCGGTTGCCACGGTAGCGACGAAATGAGGCGCCGAAGCTACAAGCGCGACGCCATCGCAGGCAGATTGAGCAGCATCGCCCGATAAGCCATCGCATCTACAACCAAAATGGCGCCTTGCGCTCGACCATCAAGCGCCGAAAGCTATCAATTTAAGAGCAAATCTGCGCCAGCGCTACGTATTCGGCCACGGGCACTTCCTCGGCGCGGCGCTGGGTGTCGAAGGTGCCAGTGAACTGACGGGCTTCGAGCCAGCGGCCCAGGGTGTGGCGCAGCAGCTTGCGGCGCTGGCTGAAGGCGACCTGGACCAGTTCCTCCAGCAGGGGCACCGACAGGGGTGCAGGCTCTGCGTGCGGCACCATGCGCACCACGGCGCTGTCCACGCGCGGTGGCGGGTCGAAGCTCTCGGGCGGCACAAACAACACGTTTTCCATGGCGTAGCGCCACTGCAGCATGACCGAAAGGCGCCCGTAGTCGCTCGTGGCGGGCTGGGCCACCATGCGATCGATCACCTCCTTTTGCAGCATGAAGTGCTGGTCTTCGATAACCTGCACATGCGCCAGCAGGTGAAACAGGATGGGCGTGGAGATGTTGTACGGCAGGTTGCCCACCACACGCAGGCGCAGATCAGGCTGCGCGGCTTTCTCGCGCAGGGTCTGTGCCAGCGCCGTGAAATCCACCTTGAGCACATCCGACTCGATCACATCCAGTTGACCATGCAGGCGCAGGCGCAATGCCAGATCGCGGTCCAGCTCGATGACCGTAAGACGGCCCAGGCGCTCAACCAGGGGCTGGGTCAGCGCGGCAAGACCGGGCCCGATCTCGACCATGGGCTGGCCGGGCAGCGGGGCGATGGCCTGCACGATGTCATCGATGATGCCCTTGTCGGACAAAAAATGTTGCCCAAAGCGCTTGCGGGGAATGTGTTTCAACGCGGCCTTACCTGTTGTCGTGTCTGAGGTTGTTCGGGTCGGGAACAGTGTGCGTTGCACTCACTGGGGCGGCTCGCGGTACTCGACATACGCACGTCCGCGCAGCTCCTGCGCCCAGGTGGCGTAGGCTTCGTCGAGCTTCTTCTCGCGCACCGTGCTGCGGGCCATTTCGCGCTGCTCGCGCTGGGTGAGCTTGGCCTCACGGCGTTCCAGCAGCTGGATCAGGTGCACGCCAAAACGAGAAACCAGGGGTTCGCTGATGTCGCCGGGCTTGAGGGCGTCCAGCGCCTGCTCGAACTCGGGCACATACCGGCCAGGGTTGGCCCAGCCCAGATCGCCGCCCTCCTTGGAGCTGCCGTCCTGCGAATGCTCGCGCGCCAGGGCTGCAAAGTCGGCCTGCCCCGCCAGCACGCGGCGGCGGTAGTCGGCCAGGCGCGCGGCGGCGGCAGCTTCGGACAACTGAGGGCCCGTGCGCAGCAAGATGTGGCGCGCGTGGTTTTGCACTACCGTGGTCGGCATACCCGCCGTCACACGTTCCACCACCTTGAGCACGTGAAAGCCCGCTGGCGAGCGCACCGGGCCCACGATGGAGCCCACAGGCAGGCCGAGGGTGGAATTCACAAACAATTCTGGATAACGATCCGCAGGCCGCAGGCCCAGCAATCCACCGGCGCGCTGGCCTTCAGGTGCATCCGAGAACTCGCGGGCGACCGCCGCAAAGTCTTCGCCTGCGCGCACCTTGTCGGCCGCGCGCTGTGCCCGTGCCTGCCGCTCAGCTACCTGCGCGGGGGTGGCGTTTTCAGGTACCAGCACCAGCACATGGCCGAGGTTGATCTCCATGGCGGCGACATCCGTGCCCTTTTGCTCTTCACGCAGGAACTGGTCCACGTCCAGATCGCTCACCTTCACCCGCGCTTCGACTTCGCGCTCGCGCAGGCGCTGCTGCAGCAGCTGGTTACGCAGCTCTTCGCGAAACCGATCCTTGCTCATTCCGTCGCGGGCCAGGCGCGCATACAGCTCGTCCACCGTCATGTCGTTCTGGCGGGCCACGCCCTGCTCGGCCTGCGACACGGCGAAGTCATCGACTTTGATACCTGATTCGCGGGCCTGCTGCAGCTGCACCTTCTCCAGAATGATGCGTTCGAGGACTTCGCGAGCCAACGCATCACGCGGCGGCATGGCGCCGCCTTGTTTGGCGATCTGCGCCTCGGCACGTGCCAGGCGCGAGCGCACCTCGTAGTTGGTCACGGGCTCGGAGTTGACCACCGCCACGATGAAATCGGCCGAGCGCGGGGCCGTACTGGCGGAAGGCGCGGGCAGCGTGATGGAGGGCACAGCCGCAGGGCGCGCGGTCGGCGAGGAGGACAACCCCGTCTTGCCCGAAGACGAGGCCCCCAAGGGGCGCAGGCCCTGGGCCGCAGCGCCTTGCGCCACGAGGGATGCCAACGCGGCGGTCAAGGCCAGTGCGAGTACACGGTGATTCATGGTCTAGTCGTAGTTGCTGAAGCGGCTGGGCGTGGAGACCTGCTCGCGCAGGTTTTGGTAACGCGGCACATTTTGCTTGAAGGAGTCGAGCGGGCTGGAGCCCAGGCTCAAGCGGGAGAAGCCCACAAATTCGATCTGGAACAGCAGGCGCGTGTTGGAGCTGGTCACGCTGCTTTGCAGGCGCTCCAGCACCACGCGTCCGATCCAGCAGCAGCTGTCGTACTCGAAGCCCACCACGGTGTCCACGAGTTTGCGGTCCTGAAGGCTGTAGTTCAGGCGGCCCACGCTGTACCAGCGCCCGCCGCCCTGGCCACGGCCTGCGCCCAGGTCCTTGCCCTTGTCACCCCACAGGTCGTTCAGCGGCCACTGCCAGCCGATGTCAATCTGCTCGCTGGTGCCGCGCTGCAGGCGGTAGGCCGCGCTCACGGTGCGGTAGTTGCTAGGGCTGTAGCGCGCGCCGATGGTCGAACGGATGGACTGCCCGGTCTTGGGGTTGTACTGCACGGTGGAGTCAAAGCCCCACTGCGGTGTCCAGTTGATGCCAGCGCCCAGCAGCAGGTCCGACAGGCGCTCACTGACCGGCGCGCCCCCTGGCAGGGTGACCTTCTGGTCCGAGAAACGCACCCGCTGGGCAATGCCGAAGCGCGCTGCCTGGGCACCGGTGTCGGGATCCAGCAGGCGTGTCGTCACGCCCAGGGTCAGCAGGTTGTTGTCGGCCAGCCGGTCGTTGCCGCCAAACGCGTTCTCTGTGTAGATGGTCGCGAAATTGAAGTCATTGGCCGCTGTGTCGTACACCGGCAGCATGCTCTGGTCGCGGTAGGGCGTGTAGGTGTAGAACGCCCGGGGCTCCAGTGTCTGCAGGAAGGCGCGGCCAAAGTAGGCGGTGTCGCGCTCGAACACCAGGCCGCTGTCCAGGCTAAAGGTAGGCAGCGTGCGGCTGGCCGAGCGCTGGCCGTTGGACAGGGCCGAGTCAAACTGATACTGCGTAGCATGCAGCTGCAGGCGCGGGGTGATGAAGCCACCCGGCGACAGGAAGGGGCGGCTGATCTGCGCCATGGCGTAGCTGCGATCGGCATTGGGCTGGCCCGTGAGCGCGCGGGCCGCTTCGAAGCGCGTGGTGTCCAGCTCCACGCTGGCATCGAATCCGCCGCCCAGCTGTGAGGGGTTGTAGCGCCATTGCACCTGCGGCATGCGGTCGTACGGCGGCACGATGGGCGAGCTCACGTCTTGCAGCGTCTGCCACTTGAGCGTGCGCACGGTGGCCGACATGTCGTTGCGGCCCCAGGACAGGATGGCATCGTTGGGCAACAGGCGCTGGCGCAATTGATCAGTGGCACGGCTGAAGTCGCGCCAGTAGTTGTCATCACTCACGCGGTTGAGGTTGAGGTTCAGCCCCAGCCCGCCGATGCCGGTGTCGAACGCGCCCTCGTGTTTGCCGCTGAAGCTCCAGCGCACACGGTCGCGCAGGCGGTCGGTGGGCATCACATCGGCACTGATCTGGCCTTTGTAAGTTGGCTCCAGGTAGCGGAACTCGCCGCCCACGTTGGCGCCGCGCTTGGTCATGAGCGCGGCGCGCAAGGTGGCATCGCGGTTGGGCGCGATGTTCCAGTAGTACGGCTGCATGTAGGTCACGCCGTCGCGGCTGTCGAGCCCGACGGTGGGCGGCAGCAGGCCGGACTTGCGCTTTTCCGACAGCGGGAAGGTGATGTACGGAATGGGCAGCACCGAGATGCCCTTGAACTCCAGCACCGCATCTTCGGCGGTGCCCACCTCTTCCTCGTTGTCGATGCGGATGGTGGCTGCGCGCAGCACCCAGTCGGGCTGCCAGCTCTCTTCGTTGCCACGCTCGCAGGTGGTGTAGGTGCCGTTGTGCACCACGGCACGGTAGCGGTCTACAAAGTCCACCCGCGTCGCATCTCCATGCGCCTGCGTGGCCAGGAAGCGGTAGCGCGCGTCGCTGAAGAACCCCTCGAAGGCCTCCACCCGCAGCTCCAGCGCTGTGCCTTCATACACATTGCCCGCGCGGTTGATGCGCACCTTGCCGTTGGCCTTGGCCAGGTCCTCGGGCACGTTGTAGTCGAGCCGGTCGGCGCGGATGACCGTGTCGCCCCGGCGCAGCTCGGCATTGCCTTCAATCAGGGCATTGAGGTCGGTCTGGCCGCTGATGTGGTCGCCCTTCACAAAGACGGGCAATTGCGAACGCACGGCGTCGGGAATCTTTTCCTGCAGCAGGGGCGAGGTGCGCAACGCTGGGGGTGCGTCCCAGGCGCTGGGCGCTGCTGCAGCCTGCGCCAGGGCCGCCAGCGGCAGGCCGCACCAGGCCAGCGCGACGCCCACGGCCAGGGCACGGGGCACGGGGGGCCGCAGCCGTGCAGACTTCGCCATGGCGGGCCGGGCGCGAAGGGAGGTGAGGTTCTGCACGGTGAAGGGCTGGCAGCGTGGCACGTGGGGTGTTGGGGGGCGGTAGCGGACGAAGGGGCCCACCGTGGCCAGCGCGCAGCGCCGGCCCACAGTCGGTTTGTAAAATCGGATTATCCATGAGCCACCCCATCCCCCCATCACCCGCTGGCCAGCCCCTGGGCGCCACCGTGGCCGCACCTGCTGCGCCCGCCGCCTCCACCCCTGTCAGCTGGCCTGATGCCGCCCGACGCACGGCCTTTGAGGCCTGGTTGGCTCCCCTGACTGGGCCCCACCAGTTGTTGCCCGCGACGCTGCGCCCCGCGTCGGCCGATGCGAGCTTTCGACGTTACCTGCGCATCGACAGTGCGTCGGGCGCCAGCCGCATCGTCATGGACGCGCCGCCCGACAAGGAAAACTGCCGCCCGTTTGTGCAGGTGCAAGGCCTGATGGCCGCCGCTGGGCTGAACGTGCCCGACATCCTGGCGTTCGATGAGCCAACTGGCTTCATGCTGCTGTCCGACCTGGGCCACCAGACGGTGATCGAGCGGCTGAACCCCGAAAAACCCCAGGACGCCTACGCCTGGTACCAGCAGGCCACCGACGTGTTGCTGCAATGGCAAAAGGCGTCCCAACCCGGCGTGCTGCCCCCCTACGACGACGCATTGCTGCGCCGCGAGCTGGCACTGTTCCCCGACTGGTACATGGCCCAACACCGCGCAGTCACGCTGGACGACAAGCAGCAGGCCACGCTGCAAAGCGCCTTTGATGCCATCGTGGCGCACAACCTGGCGGCCCCGCAGGTGTATGTACACCGCGACTTCATGACCCGGAACCTGATGGCGCCCGTCGAAGCAGGCGCGCCGCTGGGTGTACTGGACTTTCAGGACGCCGTGTACGGCCCCATCACCTATGACATCGCCAGCCTGCTGCGCGATGCATTCATCAGCTGGGAAGAGGAATTCGTCATCGACATTACAGTGCGTTACTGGGAGAAGGCGCGCAAGGCCGGGCTGCTGGGCGCGCGCAGCGCCAGCGGCTGGGGCGATGACTTTGGTGAGTTCTACCGCGCGGTGGAGTGGATGGGCCTGCAGCGGCACCTCAAGGTCGCCGGCATTTTTGCGCGCCTGACCTTGCGCGACGGCAAGCCCAAATACCTGGCCGATGCGCCCCGGTTCATGGCCTACATCCGCGCCACGGCCAACCGCTACCGCCAGCTGGGGCCGCTGCTCAAGATGCTGGACCAGATCGAAGGCACCGAGCCCGTGGTGGGCTTTGCGTACGGCCGCATGTAGCCGCACCCGTCGCATGCACACGCGGCACACCCGAGAAACCAAGCAAAACCCGGCTCAAGCGCAGACAAATCATGCGCCAGTAGCTATTACAAAGATAGCAAATGCCCCGTTTCCATTGCCCGGCCCCACTGGCCACCAGCGCCGAGCTGGACCTTCCCCCGGGCGCTGCACGCCATGTGCAGGTGCTGCGCCTGCAGCCCGGCGACAGCATCACCTTGTTCCACGGCGGACAGAACGCGGGCGACCCGGGCGGCGAGTTTGACGCCACCGTGCTTAAGATGGGCCGCAGCGATGTGCGCGTGCTGGTGGGGGCGCACCACGCCATCGACCGCGAGGCGCCCCGCGCAGTGCACCTGCTGGCGGGCATCACCGCCAACGAGCGCATGGACTGGCTGGTCGAAAAAGCCACCGAGCTGGGCGTGGCCAGCATCACCCCGCTGGTGGCCGAGCGCAGCGTGCTCAAGCTCAAGGGCGAACGGGCCGACAAGAAGATCGCCCACTGGCAGGCCGTAGCCGTGGCCGCCTGCGAGCAATGTGGCCGCAACCGCGTGCCCCTGGTGCACCCGGCCATCGATCTGGCTGGCTGGCTGCGTACACCAGGGCAAGGGCAG
>NZ_JADHVT010000067.1 GCF_016783915.1 Acidovorax sp. | reverse complement strand
GGCACGTACATGCTGGCAGGCACGGGCTGGCGCAAGTACTCCGGGTTGCGCACGCGGTCGGGCAACACCACGGGGGGGTGTGGCACCTCTTGATAGGGCAGCTGCGACAGCAGGTGGGCAATGCAGTTCAGGCGCGCCTTTTTCTTGTCCACCGCCTGCACCACCCACCAGGGGGCTTCGGGGATGTGGGTGCGCTCCAGCATCGTCTCCTTGGCCTTTGTATAGGCCTCCCAGCGCACACGGCTTTCCAGGTCCATGGGGCTGAGCTTCCACTGCTTGAGCGGGTCGTGGATGCGGCCCAGAAAGCGCAGGTGCTGCTCTTCATCGGTGATGGAGAACCAGTACTTGACCAGCGTGATGCCCGAACGCACCAGCATCTTTTCAAACTCGGGCACGGTGCGGAAGAACTCTTCGTATTCGTCGTCGGTGCAAAAGCCCATCACCCGCTCGACGCCCGCGCGGTTGTACCAGCTGCGGTCAAACAGCACCATCTCGCCCGCCGCAGGCAGGTGCGCTACATAGCGCTGAAAGTACCACTGCGTGCGCTCTCGGTCGTTGGGTGCGGGCAGTGCCGCCACCCGGGCCACACGGGGGTTCAGGCGCTGCGTGATGCGCTTGATGACGCCCCCCTTGCCCGCCGCATCGCGCCCCTCGAACAGGATCACCACCTTCTGGCGGCTGTGCTGCACCCAGTCCTGCAGCTTGACCAGCTCGCCCTGCAGGCGAAACAAGTCCTTGAAATATTGCTGGCGCGCCAGCTTGTCGCCGGGGCTGGGGGCGCCGATGTCATCGACCTCGCGGTCTTCGATCTCCAGTTCCAGCTCTTCGTCGTAGCTGTCAATGAGGTCGTTGGCGATGCGTTGCATCAGCTCCTGAGTGTCAAGGGCGTTGTTGTAGAACATGGGCAACCATCCGGCGGTAGTGCAAAACTGATGCGCGATGGTGGACCGCCGCGATGACAGTGCCATGACACCGGCGTGATCTGTCACAACACTGTCATGCCCAGAGGCCAGCATGCGAGGCCGTGCCGACTGCAGACCACTCCCCCCTTTTGACCACTCCTCTCTCCGCCAGCGCCAGCCAGAACTACGGCGGAGACGCCGCCGGGCTGATCTGCGGCTACCTGCTGGGCCCTGACACTCCACCGCACGAGGTGGATTCGGCCCAGGCTGCGCAATGGCTGGCGAGGCTTCAGGCCGGTGCCGCGCGGCCAGGGCAGTTCCTGTGGCTGCACTTCAACCTGAGCCATGCGCAGGCGGTGCGCTGGATGGAGCGGCACGCTCACCTGCCTGAAGCCTTTTTTGATGCCCTCAAGGACCGCTCGGTCTCGACCCGCATCGAACGTGACGATGACACGCTGATTGCGGTGCTCAACGACGCGCACTTCGATTTCGCTTTCGAGCCGTCGGACATTGCCACCCTGTGGACCAGCGTGGCGCCCCACCTGATGGTGACCGGCCGCACGCGCCCGCTGCGATCTGTAGACGTGCTGCGCACTGCCGTGCGCACCGGCAATGCCCCCTGCTCCAGCGTGGCGCTGCTGGCCGAACTGATGCGTACCCAGGCCTCGGGCCTGGTGGACATCGTGCGGGGCGTGACCCAACGGATTGACGATGTGGAAGACGCACTGCTGGCCGGGCGCCTGGACCACAAACGCGCGCGGCTCGGTGTATTGCGGCGCTTGCTGGTGCGCCTGCAGCGGCTGCTGGCACCCGAGCCTGCGGCGCTGTTTCGCCTGCTGCAGCACCCACCTGTCTGGATGGGCGCCGACGATGCTCAGGAGCTGCGGGATTCGACCGAGGAATTTTCGGTGGTGCTGCGCGACATGCAGGGCCTGCAGGAGCGCATCAAGCTGCTGCAGGAAGAGATCGCCGCGAGCGTGCAGGAGGCCAACAGCCGCAGCCTGTTTGTGCTGACGGTGGTGACCGTGCTGGCACTGCCCATCAACATTCTGGCAGGCCTGTTTGGCATGAATGTGGGCGGCGTGCCGCTGGCCGACAACGGCCACGGCTTCTGGATCATCGTGGCCGTGGTGGCGGCCTTCACGGCAGTGGCGGGCTGGCTGGCCCTGCGAGGCACGCGCGACACATAGCCCCCGGGGAGCGTCTGCACGGATCGAGCTTCCAGGTGTGCGCCGCAGACCGCCCGAGACCGCCGATGCACACGGCGCGGTGATTTGTACAGAGGATCCCTTGCGCCAGGGCCTCTACAATCGCGCCCCTTGCCCAGATCCCCGGACCCCCTGCCACCATGAACATCGTCGTCAACGAAGAACTCAAAGCCTATATCGAACCCCTGACCCAGGACGAACACGACGCGCTGGAACGCAGCATCCTGGCAGAAGGCTGCCGCGACGCGCTGGTACTGTGGGGCGATGTGCTGGTGGACGGGCACAACCGCTACGGCATCTGCCAAAAGCATGGCCTTCCGTTCCAGACCGTGCAGAACCCGCGCTTTCAGTCGGTGGAAGACGTGCACCTGTGGATGATCGACCAGCACCTGGGCCGCCGCAGCGTGTCGGACTTCCAGCGCGGCGTGCTCGCCCTGCGCAAGCGCGAGATCATGGCCGAGCGCAAGGCCCGGGCAGCAACATCCACAGAGACCGCCGCAGCCACCCCCACCGCTGACGCGCCCGAAGCCACTGCCGCTCTGCCCGCCCCCGACCCTTTGAGCAGCCGCGAGGCCATTGCCAAGGCTGCTCGCCTGAGCAGCAGCCAGGTGGTGATGATCGAAAAGATCCAGAAACAGGCGGCACCCGAGTTGGTGGCGGCCGTGAAGTCCGGCACCATCTCCATCAACGCCGCAGCCGCCGTGGCCACCCTGCCCGCCGAGGAACAGGTGGCGGCAGCGGTGGCTGGCAAGGATGAACTCAAGCAGGCGGCCAAGCGCGTGCGCGAACTCAACAAACGCAAGCCACGCGACGAGGCGCCGTCAGAAGACAAAGCCACGGCGGAACCGGCCGCCGGCGCCGAGGCCAATACTGACGAGTTGAAGACCCTGCGCCTGCGTGTGGCAGAGCTGACGGCGGAGAACACCGAGCTGCGCCGACAGGTGGCGCAACTACAGGCGGCGCTACCCGCAGACAGCACGCCGTTCTAAAACCTGCTTGCGGGGAGGAAACGCCGGAAATCAGCCGTTGGCGTTGCGCAGCGCACTCAACCGGTCCGCAATGAGGTCAATGTCGAGCCCGTCTTCACTGTGGGCCAGATAGGCCTCGAGGTCGGCCACAGCCTCGGCCGTGTTGCCACGCTCGGCATGCGCCAGTCCCCGGTCGCGCCGCTCGCCCCAGGCCTGGGGCAACAACACGATCAGCCGGTCCAGCACGGCGACCAGCCGTTGCCAGTCCTGCTGGGTGCGATGCACCTCTTTGAGGTTGCGCAGCATGCGCGCAATGATGTCGCGCGGCGTAGCCGCCTGCAGGTACAGGCCCAGCGGCACGTCGTAGTCGTCCACCAACCCGTTGCGGCGCTTGTAGGGCTCCAGCCGTTCTGCCAACTCCTCGCGGCTCAAGGACTGGCCCGAGATCGGGTCCAGCACCACCTGCCCCTTGGGCAGCAGCACCTTGACCATGAAGTGCCCCGGGAACGCTATGCCCCGCGCATGCAGGCCCAGCCCTTGCGCCAGCTCCATCCACAGCACAGCCAGGCTGATGGGAATGCCCCGGCGGGTGCGCAGCACGGCGTTGAGGTAGCTGTTTTCTGGGTCGTAGTAGTTGTTGATGTTGCCGCCAAAGCCCAGGTCGGCAAAAAAGAACTGGTTGAGCGTGCGCAGCCGCTGCAACGCGGGCGCATCGGCGGGCAGGCGGCGTTTGACGCGGGCCTGCAGCTGATCCATATCGCCCAGCAATTGCTGCACGTCGAACTCGGGGTATTCGTCCTGCGCGAGGCTGGCTGCGGCTTCGAGCAGCGGAAAGTGGTCGTCGCTTTGCACCAGCGATGCAAAGTACTCCAGCGAGGTGGGCACGGTAAGGCTCAGGGACATGACAGCTTTGTACGGGGCCGTCGCCATGGCGTCAAGCCACAGAAGAACAGGCTTTTGCAGGGTATTTCGGAGGCCAGGTCTGCCGCGGTCGCTCACCGACGCAGCAACTGGCGCAACTTCAGGCCGGCCGCCCACAAGGCGCCGAAGTACAAAACCGCAGCGGCCGCCATCATCGCGGCCAGCAGGCCAATGCGCTGCAGGCGCTGCGCCTTCATTTCCACCCAGTCGAAATGCTGGGCACCCCACGCCAGCAGCACCGCCAGCAAGGCACTGGCCGCCACCACCTGCAGGGCAAACCGCCCCCAGCCGGGCAGGGGCCGGTAGCTGCCGCGCCGCAGAAGACCCACCAGCAGCCAGGTGGCGTTGATGACCGCCCCAACGCCAATGGACAGCGTCAGCGCCGCATGCTGCAAATAGGGCACCAGCACAAAGTTCATCATTTGTGTGAGCACCAGCACCGCTACAGCAATCAGCATGGGCGTGCGCATGTCGTGTTTGGCAAAGTAACCCGGCGCCAGCACCTTGATGGCCACGATGCCCACAATGCCGACACCGTAGCCCGCCAGGGCCAGCGTGGTCTGCTGCACGTCCCGGTCGGCAAAAGCGCCGTAGTGATACAGCACGGCCACCAAAGGCTTGGCAAACACCAGCAGCGCCACCATGCAGGGCACCGACAGCACCACCACCAGCCGCAGCCCCCAGTCAAGCATGGCCGAGTAGCGTTCGTCGTCCTGCTTGGCGCGGGCGCTGGCCAGTTGCGGCATCAGCACCACGCCCAGCGCCACGCCCAACAGGGCGGTGGGCAGCTCCATCAGGCGGTCGGCATAGGTGATCCAGCTCACGCTGCCTGTGGCCAGGTGCGAGGCAATCTGCGTGTTGATGAGCAGGGAAACCTGCGCCACGCTCACCCCCAGCAAGGCGGGCAGCATCAGGCGCGCCACCTTGCGGGTGGTGGGGTCGGCCCAGGCCGCGCGGATGGCGGACCAGCGCACGCCAATGCGGGGCAACAGCCCCAGGCGCAGCAGCGCTGGCACCTGGATGCCCAGTTGCAGCAGGCCGCCCAGCATCACGCCCGCCGCCTGGGCGTAGATGGGCTCTATGCCGTGGCGCGCAAAAAAGGGTGCGCCCAGTGTGATGGAAAGGATGAGTGCGATGTTGAGCAGCACTGGCGACGCTGCGGGCACCGCAAACTTCTTCCAGGTATTGAGAATGCCCCCCGCCAGTGCCACCAGCGACATGAAGCCGATATAGGGGAACATCCAGCGTGTCATCGTGACGGCGGCATCAAAACCCTGGGCGGACTGCTGAAGCCCGCTGGCCATGGCCCACACCATCCAGGGCGCCCCCAGCACCCCAGCAATGCACAGCAGCACCAGCGTCCAGGCCAGCAAGGTTCCCACATGGTCAATCAGTGCCCGGGCACCGTCGTCGCCATCCTCGGCCCGGGTAGCAGCCAGCACCGGCACAAAAGCCTGGCTGAAAGCGCCCTCACCCAGCACGCGGCGGAACAGGTTGGGTATGCGGAACGCCACATTGAAGGCGTCCGTCATGGCACTGACCCCAAAGACGGAGGCCATGAGCAACTCGCGCACCAGCCCGGTGATGCGGGAGACGAGGGTCAAGAGGGAGACGGTGGAGGCGGCTTTGAACAGTGACACCGGCGGGAGTGTATGCGCTTGCGGGAGAGCACCTGCGGCTGGCACGACAGACCGGGGAGACAGCAGAGACTTCAAGGAAGCATCCTTCATCACAGAGGAGATTCAGGCACTGTGGACAGTGCGTGTGAGGCAGAGATGAAGTCCGTGAACTGTGTGCGAAGTTTCGCCCCAATGGCGCAGACGATGGCACTGGGCTATAATCGCGGGCTTTGCTGGCATCATCCACAGACCCAAGGAACTAAACAATGGCATCCGCAAAACCCAAGAAGAAGAACCCGCGCCTGGCGTCGGGCCGCAAGCGCGTCCGTCAGGACGTCAAGATCAACGCTGCAAACACCTCGCTGCGTTCCAAATACCGTACCGCTGTCAAGAACGTCGAAAAGGCTGTTCTGGCTGGCGACAAGACCAAGGCGACCGAACTGTTCGCCAAGATGCAAGCCGTGGTGGACACCGTGGCTGACAAGGGCATCTTCCACAAGAACAAGGCTGCTCGCGACAAGAGCCGCCTGTCTGCCAAGGTGAAAGCCCTGGCACTCGCTTCCGCCTGATCTTCAGGCAAACAGCCCGAACGGCACCTGCCGTTCGCCGTTTGTAACGGGTGCGCTGCCAGCAAAAAACGAACAAACCGCCTTCGGGCGGTTTTTTCGTTGGTGCTTGAAAATGGTGCAAGGCGGCCCAAGGCGCTGCGGCGGTTGTAAATGTGAACGCCCGCTACCTGGTCAGCCTGCGCGGGGCCTCACCCAGACCTCCCGCGCCCACTCGCCAGCCAGCTCAGGGCGTGGCAGCTGGCGGGTCAGGCAGCAGGCAGGCCTCGGCCACCTGCAGGTTGTTGTCGCGGGCAAAATTGATCACGAAGTCCCAGGCCATGGGCTCATGCCCCTGCAGGTCGCGGTGCACGACCACACATTTCACGCCGTTGAGCGTGGTGGGAATGCACCAGGGCGAATAGCTCAAATGGCTGCCCGGCCGCGCTCCGCCGGGTCTAAAGCTGCTCATTACCCCGGCAAGCCGCTCGGCCCAGTCGCTGGGACGAAAGGTTTTCCCGTCGTGGGTGATGCCCTGGATGAAGACTTCTTTGGAGGAGGGGGAAACCATCGGGGATTGGAGTGGTAGTGAGGGCACAGACGCAGGATCGCTGCATGCTGCACCGCAGCGCGACATTCTAACTCTTATATAAGAGCTAGCTCCCTAATCCCTCCGCCGCGCTACACATAGGCACCCCAAAGAGGGTAAGGGCCCGGCATTGCAGTGATGCGCAATCGTCAACAGACCGCACCCCTGCTCCCCCTAGAATCGTGACTCGCTTTTTCGCCACCGTACCGTCTGGAGATTTCCGCATGACCGCTTCCATCCCGGCAGCTTCGCCCCACGTGATGAACACCTATGGCCGCGTACCGATCGCGCTGGCCCGTGGGCAAGGCAGCCGCGTGTGGGACGTGAATGGCAAAGAATACCTGGACGGCCTGGGCGGCATTGCCGTGAACACACTGGGCCACAACCATGCCAAGCTGGTGCCCGCCCTGCAGGACCAGATCACCAAGCTGATCCATACCTCCAACTACTACCACTCGCCATTGCAAGAGCAGCTTGCCGCCAAGCTGGTGGAGCTGTCGGGCATGACCAACGTGTTCTTCTGCAACTCGGGCCTGGAGGCCAACGAGGCTGCACTCAAGATCGCACGCAAGTTTGGCGTGGACAAGGGCATCGCCAAGCCCGAAATCGTGGTCTACGAAAAGGCCTTCCACGGCCGCTCGATTGCCACCATGTCGGCCACCGGCAACCCCAAGATCTACAGCGGCTTCGGCCCGCTGGTCGAGGGCTTTGTGCGGGTGCCGCTCAACGACATCGAGGCCATCAAGAAGGCCACCGAAGGCAACCCCAACGTGGTGGCCGTGTTCTTCGAGACCATTCAGGGTGAAGGCGGCATCAACCCCATGCGCGTGGAATACCTCCAGCAGCTGCGCAAGCTGTGCGACGAGCGCGGCTGGCTGATGATGATCGACGAAGTGCAGTGTGGCATGGGCCGCACCGGCAAATGGTTTGCCCACCAGTGGGCAGGCATCGTGCCCGACGTGATGCCCCTGGCCAAGGGCCTGGGCTCGGGCGTGCCGATTGGCGCGGTGGTGGCGGGCCCCAAGGCAGCCAACGTGCTGCAGCCGGGCAACCATGGGACCACCTTTGGCGGCAACCCGCTGGCCATGCGCGCGGGGGTGGAGACCATCCGCATCATGGAAGAAGACGGCCTGCTGCAAAACGCCACCACGGTGGGTGAGCACCTGAAGGCAGCGCTGCAGCGCGAGCTGGGCAGCCTGCCTGGTGTGAAAGAGATCCGGGGCCAGGGCCTGATGCTGGGTATCGAACTGAACAAGCCCTGCGGCGCACTGATCGGTCGCGCAGCCGAGGCAGGCCTGCTGCTGTCGGTCACGGCCGACAGCGTGATCCGCCTGGTGCCTCCGCTGATCCTTACCACCGCCGAAGCCGACGAGATCGTCGCCAAGCTGACCCCGCTGGTCAAAGCCATCCTGGCTGAATGAAGAAAAGCCACACTGCCATGACGACGCTGAAACATTACCTGCAGTTCACCGACCTCACCGCCGACGAGTACACCTACCTGTTCGAGCGCGCTGCGCTCATCAAGAAGAAGTTCAAGGCCTACGAAAAACACCACCCGCTGGTGGACCGCACGCTGGCCATGATCTTCGAGAAGGCCAGCACCCGTACCCGTGTGAGTTTTGAGGCGGGCATGTACCAGCTCGGCGGCAGTGTGGTGCACCTGACCACGGGCGACAGCCAGCTGGGCCGCGCAGAGCCCATCGAGGACAGCGCCAAGGTCATCAGCCGCATGACCGACCTGGTGATGATCCGCACCTACGAGCAGGCCAAGATCGAGCGTTTTGCCGCCAACTCGCGCGTGCCCGTCATCAACGGCCTGACCAACGAGTACCACCCCTGCCAGATCCTGGCGGACATCTTCACCTTCATCGAACACCGTGGTTCCATTCAGGGCAAGACGGTGGCCTGGGTGGGCGATGGCAACAACATGGCCAACACCTGGCTGCAGGCGGCGTCGCTGCTGGGCTTCAAGGTGCATGTGAGCACGCCACGCGGCTACGAAGTGGACGAGAAATTGGCCGCAGGTGCCGGTGGAATAAGCGCTGACAGCTATCAATTCTTTAGCAACCCGCTCGAAGCCTGCCGTGGCGCCGACCTGGTCACCACCGATGTGTGGACCAGCATGGGCTACGAGGCCGAGAACGAAGAACGCCGGGTGGCCTTTGCCGACTGGTGTGTGGACGCCGAGATGATGGCCGCCGCCCAGCCCGACGCCCTTTTCATGCACTGCCTGCCCGCGCACCGGGGCGAAGAGGTCGAGGCCGACGTGATCGACGGGCCGCAGTCGGTGGTGTGGGACGAGGCGGAAAACAGGATGCACGTGCAGAAGGCACTCATGGAGTACCTTCTGCTCGGCCGTATTGCATGAAATGCAATGCAGTGGCGCGCCAGCGCCAGCAGCCTGTTTCGGCGCAGGCTCATGTCCGCGCAGCGGACGTGAAGCAGCTGAGGGCTGCGGGCCATAGCCAGAACGCCATGCACGTGCAGAAGGCACTCATGGAATATCTGCTCTTGGGCAAACTGGCCTGACAGCCCCATGCCCTGGCGCCGCCAGCCCGCTCACAGCGCCGAATTGCTGGCGCACTGGCAGGCCCTGGGCCAAGCGCTGGGGCGCGACACACCCGCCTGGCGCGCCGAGGGCAGGCGCCTGCTACGCAGCTGGGCCCACTGGCCCCGCGCCTACCACGACACCACGCATCTGCGGGCCTGCCTGCGGCACCTCCAGGCGGTGCAAGACCAGCAACCCAGAGCGCTTCAAAATCCCCGTGCTGTGGCCCTCGCCCTGTGGTACCACGACGCCATCTACTGGCCGTGGAGCGGACACAACGAGGCGCGCAGCGCCGACTGGGCGCGACAGTTCCTGCTGGGCCAAGGGCTGCCCACCACGCTGGCCGAAACCGTGCACCAGCATGTGATGGACACCCGCCACACCCCGGGCCCGCTCACCGGCGATACGCTGTGGGTGGTGGACATCGACCTCGCCATCCTGGGCCAGAGTGACGCGGTGTACCGACAGTTCGAACGCAACGTGCGGCGTGAATACTTTTTTGTGCGCTGGCCGCGTTATGTGGCGGGGCGCAGCGCAGTGCTGCAAGGCTTTCTGGACCGCCCGCACATCTATGGCACAGCCTACTTTGCGCAGCGCTACGAGGCCCAGGCGCACGCCAACCTGCAACAGGCGTTGAGCGCGCTGGGCCAAAGCCAACTGTACCAGTAGACAATTTGAGTCAAAACGGCCTGTAGCGCTAGTGAATCATGCGCCAGCAGCTATATAAAATATAGCAACTACTGAGAAGCAGACCCGCGACGGACGGGCATGGCCACGGGCTTTTCAGCGGCCGCCTCAGATGGCACCGCGCAACTGCCGCAGCTGCTGCACCCACCATCGCCTCCCCCACAGCCCGGCGACTGGACGAGCCCCGGGTGGACCTTGCCCAACCCTTGGCGCCAGCGCCCGGGCAGATAACGCCAGAGCACATAGAGCGCTGCGGCAAGGACGATCAGACCGACGACGAGTTGCTGGACCATCACAACGTTTCCCCTCAGCCGCCGCCCAGCGCCAGCGCCACGCGGTAGGTCACAAAGCTGGCGGCATACGCCATGGCAAACAGGTACACCACCATGAGTAGCGGGTAGCGCCAGCCGTTGGTCTCGCGCCGCACGGCGGCGATGGTGGAGATGCACTGGGGCGCAAACACATACCAGGCCATCAGCGACAGCGCAGTGGCCAGCGACCACGAGCCCGCAATCAGCGACCCCAGCTGGCTGGCCACCTCGTCGCCGGTGGCAGACAGCGCGTACACCGTGCCCAGTGCGCTCACCGCCACCTCGCGCGCCGCCATGCCGGGCACCAGAGCGATGGCAATCTGCCAGTTGAAGCCAATGGGCGCGACGATGACCTCGAGCAGGCGGCCCAGCTGGCCGGCCAGGCTGTAGGTGATGGCAGGCTGCGTGGCGCCTTCCGGCGCACCGGGGTAGGTGGACAGAAACCACAACAACACCGTGACGGCCAGGATGATGCCGCCCACCCGCTTGATGAAAATCACCGCCCGCTCGTACAGGCCGTAGGCCAGGCCGCGCACGCTGGGCCAGCGGTACGCGGGCAGCTCCATCATCAGCGGCGTGGCGCGCGTGTCGCTGCGGGCCAGCTTGGCCACCGCTGCCACGGCCATGGCACTGACAATGCCGGCCACATACAACGCAAACAGCACCACACCCTGCAGGTTGAACACCCCCGCCACCGTGCGCTCGGGGATGAACGCTGCGATCAGCAGCGCATACACCGGCAGGCGCGCCGAGCAGGTCATGAGCGGCGCGATCATGATGGTCACCAGCCGGTCGCGCCAGTGGGTGATGGAGCGCGTGGCCATCACGCCCGGCACGGCACACGCAAAGCTCGACAGCAGCGGGATGAACGAGCGGCCCGACAGACCCACCGTGCCCATCACGCGGTCCAGCAAGAACGCCGCGCGCGGCAGGTAGCCCGAGTCCTCCAGCGCCAGGATGAACAGGAACAAGAACAGGATCTGCGGCAAAAACACCAGCACCCCGCCCGCACCCGCCAGCACCCCGTCGGTCAGCAGGCTGCGCAAGGGGCCGTCGGCCATGTGGCTGTTGACCAGGGCTGCCAGCCAGCCCACGCCATCTTCAATCCATGACTTGGGCAGCTCGGCCCAGCTGAACACCGCCTGGAACATCAGGAACAGCGTGGCGGCCAGGATCAGCAGGCCCCACACCGGGTGCAGCACCACCGCATCGATGCGATCGTCGGTCCGCAGGCTGACCACCGGCACGCGCACGGCCCGGTCCAGAATGCGCCGCACTTCCTGGTGCGTGCGGATCACGTCGTTCTGCGCCTCCAGGTCGCTCGCATCCAGGCGCGCCGCCGCATCGGGCGCCACCACCGGGCGCTGCAGCTGCTGCAGGTTGGCGCCATCCAGCCACTGCACCAGCTCCTGGGCGCCGTTGCCGCGCACGCCCACGGTGGCCAGCACAGGCATGCCCAGCTCGCGCGACAACGCCTCACGGTCAATGGCGATGCCCTGGCGCTCGGCCACGTCCATCATGTTGAGCACCAGCACCATGGGCAGGCCCAGGGCGCGTGCCTCCAGCACCAGGCGCAGGTTCAGGCGCAGGTGGGTGGCGTCGGTCACGCACACCAGCACATCGGGCACGGGCTCGCCCGCGCGGCGCCCGCGCACGATGTCGCGGGTGATGGCCTCGTCCACGCTGTGTGCGTGCAGGCTGTAGGCGCCCGGCAGGTCCAGCACGCGCACGCGGCGGCCGGCGGCGGTCTGCAGCAGGCCTTCCTTGCGCTCCACCGTCACGCCCGCGTAGTTGGCCACCTTCTGGCGTGCGCCGGTGAGCAGGTTGAACAGCGCGGTCTTGCCGCAGTTGGGGTTGCCCAGCAGCGCCACGCGCAGGGGCGCATCGGCGGCGGTGGGTTGCACATTAGCCTGGGCGTTCATGCCAGCTCCTTGGCAGACAGGCTGGTGTCATCCAGCAGCTGCACCTGCACCATGGAGGCCTCCTGGCGGCGCAGCGCAAACGTGGCCTGCCCCACCCGCACCGCGATGGGATCGCCGCCCCAGCCGCCGCGTGCGACCACTTGCACGGTTTCACCGGGCAGGAAGCCAATCTCCAGCAAGCGCAGCAGCATGCTGTGCTCTTGCGCATCCTGTGCGGGCAACAGGCCCGTGACCCGGCCCGAGGCACGGCGCGGCAATTGGTCCAGCCGCGAGGACAGGTTCTGCTGCGTAGGAAGATGCAACCGCGCCGCAGCGCCATCGTCCATGGTTTTCATGGTGACTGGCCTCGATACAAATAATAGTGATTCTCATTCTACCAATATCTGCATCGTGCTGGTTGCCGTCCCACTCTCTCCTTGACGCAGCGCAAGCCGCAGTCCCCGCTGCCCTGCCCGGGTGGTCAGTCACATCGCTCAAAACGCTTGCACTCTGCAGTAGCGCGGATGGATGTGAGCGTGTTTTCGCCGTCGATGTGCCGGGCCGTGAACTGCACCCAGGCCCCCTGCGGAATGCCGTGCAGCAAGGCAGGGTTGACCACCCGGAAGGTCTGTGTGGTGAACGGCAGCTTGGCGCGGGGCAGCAGCTTGAGCCGCACAAGTGTGGCGTTGCCGCCCGCATCCGCATCCGCCTCCACAGACACCAGCCGCGCCCGGGTGTAGACCGGAGCCGCAGCATCCTCTGCGGCCACCGAGGCCGCACCCGCAGGGACGACTGGCTGGGCACCTGCCGCACCACACACGGCGGCCAAGGCCAGTGCGGTGGCAAACCCGCAGCCGCACTGCCCCCATCGGGCAAGCAACCAAGTGACAGCCTGCCCCATCAGAACGCCCACGCGCCCAGCTGGTAGTAGTCAAACCCGCTGGTCCGCCCACCCAGGCATTGGGCGAGGAAGTCCTCGGTCTTGCGGTACATGGTGAGGTTGTTGGGCCAGCGCTGGTTGCCATGGCCGTCCCCTTTGAAGGTGACGTAATCGACCTCTTTACCCGCCTTGCGCAGGGCCGCCACCATCCATTCGGACTGCTCCAGCTTCACGCGCGGGTCGTTCACGCCGTGCATGATGAGGATGGGTTTTTGCGCATGCTCAGCCCGGTACAGGGGGGACTTCGCATCCATGCGCGCACGGTCTTCCGGCACGGCCGGGTTGCCCACATAGCGGTGCCACCAGGGCAGGCCCAGCTCCCAATAGGGCGGAGCAGCTTCCAGCAGGCGTGCGATGTCCGTCACGCCCACCACATCCACGGCGCAGGCAAACACCTCGGGCGTGAAGGTGGCCCCCACCAGGGCCGAATAGCCGCCGTAGCTGGCGCCATAGATTGCCACGCGCTGCGGGTCGGCCACGCCGCGCTCCACCGCCCAGCGCACGCCGTCCACCAGGTCGTCGTGCATGCGGCCAGCGAACTCGCCACGGGCCTTTTCCATGTGGTTGCGGCCATAGCCGCTGGAGCCCCGGTAGTTGACCTGCAGCACCGCATAGCCCCGGTTGGCCAGAAACTGCTGCATGGCGCGGCTGGTGGCGCCATCACCCCAGCGGTCGCGCGCCCAGGGGCCGCCGTGCACCAGCAGCACGGTGGGCAAACGTTGCGGCGCTGCGCCTACGGGCAGCGTGAGGTAGCCGTGGATGGTGAGACCATCGCGCGCGGTGTAGGTGATGGGCGCGGTGGGGGCCAGGTCCTTGGCAATCAGGCTCAGCCGGTTCTCGCCCAGAAAGCGGGGTTCGTGCCCATCGCGCAGCAGGTAGTTGCGCGTGCCACGGTCGGTGGCCACCGCCACCGTGAGCACCTTGTCCGTCTGGTCCAGGCTGGTCACCAGCACCTCTGCAGGCTTGTCACCGGCCAGGGCAGACAGCCGGGCATCCAGCGCGGGGTCGAACACCTTGCGCGCCGGGTAGCCCGGCATGAAGTGCGCCAGCAGCGGCTCGCGGGTGCGGCGGCTCAGCGTCACGCTGTCCAGGTCCACATCGGGCGAGGCAAACCACTCCTCTTCGCCACCTGTGGTCAGGTCCAGCCGCACCAGCGACAGCTTGTCGCGCCCACGGTTTGACAGAGCCCAGGCCTTGCGACCCTCGTCATGCAGGCCAAAGATGTTCAGCGTGTCCCAGCGGCTGCGTTCTGCCACGGTCACCCAGCTGCCCGGTTCTTTACCAGGCCGCTCCAGCAGCACCTGCTCACCCTGGATCTGCGCTCGGGCGCGCAGCTGGCCCGTGGTGTCCACGCCCCACCAGCTCACGTTGCCGGGGTTGGTGGCCATGAGCACCGGCGCGCCGCCTGCGGGGGTCACGCGGTACAGGTCAAATACTTTCTTGTCGCGCTGGTTGGAGGTGACGATGAAGTCGGACGACGCATCCACCGCCTCCGCAAAATGCGCCACCGAACGCGGCGCCGGCATCAGCTCGCTCAACTCTGTACTGGGGCCGTCGGCCAGGCCCGCATAGATGCGGGTGTTTTCATCGCCCGTGGGGTCGGCCGTGATGCCGAGCCAGCGGCTGTCGGCACTGAAGCGGATGGCGCGCGCACGGATGCGAAACGCCTTGGGGTCGCCCCCATCGATGGACTGCACCCAGATTGCGGGCACCACGCCGTCGGTGCCAAACCAGGCGATGCGCTTTCCATCCGGTGACACGCGATAACCCCCGGTGGACTGCCGGCTGGCCACAAAGTCGCGCACGGGCACCAGGTCAGGCAATTGCGCCCCAGCCAGCGAAGGGTGCGTAGGCCCGGAGGCACAGCCCACCAAGGCCAGTGCAGCAGCAAGCGCTGCGCTGCCCGACCATCGCCGCACCCTCGCCTGTTTGGTTGTCGATGCCATCGTTTTCTCCCCACGTGTTGAGCCATTGAATGCGCCCATTGTGCAAAGTCTCGCCTTAAGGCCAGCCAAAGGTGGCGGCTGCGGCACTGCGCAACGGCCATCGCTCCCGCCACAATCACCCCATGCACATCCTGCTCATCGAAGACGACCTGGACCTGGGCCGCGCGCTGCAGTCCGCGCTGAAGGTGGAGGGGCTGACCAGCGAGTGGCTGCGCCGCGCGGTGGATGCGCCCGCCACGGTGGACGCCACGACGGTGGACTGTGTGCTGCTGGACCTCACACTGCCCGACGGCAGTGGCTTTGACCTGCTGGCGCGCTGGCGCAACCAGAGCGGACACAGCGGACAGGTGCCCGTCATCGTGATCACGGCGCGCTCGGCCGTGGAGGACCGGCTGGCGGGCCTGGACGGCGGGGCGGACGACTTTGTGATCAAGCCCTTTGCCACGGCCGAACTGATGTCGCGCATACGCGCCGTGCTGCGCCGCAGCGCGCGCCAGGCCAGCGAGCGCTGGGTGCTGGGCGAGCTGGTGATCGAGCCCCGGCGTCATGCCGTGCAGCGCGCCGGGCTTCCGCTGGAGCTGTCGCCGCGCGAGTTTCAGCTGCTGCTGGAGCTGGCGCGCGAGCCCGGCGTGGTGGTGTCCAAAAGCGTGCTGTCGCAGCGGCTGGACCCGCTGGGCGAGCCCATGGACTTTGCCGCCGTCGAAGTGCATGTGTCCAACCTGCGGCGCAAGATCGGGGCGGAGCTGATCCGCACAGTGCGTGGCGTGGGCTACGTGTTGCAAGCATGACCACGATGAAGCACGCGTTGCGCAGCGCATGGGCCTGGCTGGCCGAACCCACGCTGATGCGCCGCAGCGTGGCCTCGGTGCTGGTGGCGTTTGTGGTGGTGTGGGCGGTGCTGCTGGGCTACAACTTCGTCAACTACAAACACACCATCACCCGCGACCCGGGCCTGATGAAGTACGGCGACGCGGTGCTGGACTCGCTGGCCCAGGTTACCGATCCTGCACACGCCGCCACGGCTGTGGCGGCCACCGACCACTGGACCAACGTCCGCCGCCGCCAGATCGGGCTGCTGCCCGGAGTGCAGATGCACGAGCTGCTCGATGCGGCATCGGGCCAGCGTGTGTTTGCCTCGTCAGGGCTGCAGAACGTGGCCTTGCCGCCCGCCACGCCCCGCGCAGAGCCATTCATAGAGGAAGCCGCCCTGCAGGGCCGGTCGTTTCGCATCTACACCGGTCGCAATGCGCGCTGGGTACTGCGGGTGTTCGAGACCAAGCGCACGGACTCCAACTTCCTGCAGTACAACGGCCGCGCGCTGCTGCCCTACCTGCTGCTGGCGTCACCCTTTGTGCTGCTGGCGGTGTGGCTCTCGGTACGCCACGGCCTGCGGCCGCTGCAGCAACTGGCCAGCCGCATTGCGCAGCGCGGGCAGGACGACCTCCAATCGGTGGGTTTCAACGCCCGCCACGGCGAACTCAAGCCCCTGGAGCAGTCGCTGGACCACCTCTTCGCCCAGCTGCGGCACAAGGTGGAGCGCGAGCGCGCCTTTGTGCAGGACGCCGCACACGAGATCCGCACGCCGCTGGCCGTGATCACCGCCCAGGCCCATGTGATGGCCCGCTCGCCCATCGAAGAAGAACGTACCCAGGCGCAGGCCCACCTGGAGCAGGCCATCGCCCGCACCTCGCACCTGGCCCAGCAACTGCTGGACCTGGCCGCACTGGACGACGCACAGCGCCCCGCACCGCGCGACCTGGATGTGGCGCAATGGCTGCGCGGCGCACTGGCGCAGGCTGCGCCGCAGGCCATGGCGCGGCAGATCGAACTGTCGCTGGATGCGCCCGACACCTTGCCCGCGCGGCTCGACCAGCCTGCGTTCGAATCCATCGCCCACAACCTCATCGACAACGCGCTGCGCTACACGCCCGATGGCGGCAACGTGGCGGTGACGCTGCGGCGCGGGGGCGCGGCGCTGCAACTGTCGGTGCAGGACGACGGGCCAGGCATTCCGGCCACGGAACACCAGCGGGTGTTTGAGCGCTTCTACCGGGGCCTCGGCCATGCCGCCAACGGCTCGGGCCTGGGGCTGGCCATCGTGCGGCAGGCGTTGCTGCGCATGGGTGGGCAGGTGCAGGTTGGTGCGGGCCTGAACGACCGAGGCGTGGGCTTTTTCGTTAGCATTCCACTCCCCCACAGCGCCTGACGGCCCCGCCGCCAGGGCCCAAGTGCAGTGTGTCACCCCGCATGTCCGATTCCTCCATCACCGATTCCGCCCACCCGTGCCTGAGCTGCGGCGCCTGCTGCGCCAGCTTTCGCGTGGACTTTGCCGTGTACGAGATGCAGGCGATGGGCGGCACCGTGCCCAACCACCTGGCAGTAGATGTGAACGGCAGCACCTGCCGCATGCGCGGCACGGAACAGGTACCCATCCGCTGCGCTGCGCTGACCGGACAGGTGGGCCAGCAGGTGGCCTGCAGCATCTATGAACTGCGCCCTGCGCCCTGCCGGGAGTTCTCGGCGGGCGACTACGCCTGCCACATAGCGCGTGCGCGGCACGGGCTGGCGCCGCTGGCAGAAGGTTTGGTTCTGTGAAGGCCGCGCCCTTCAAGCAGCCGGGCTACTGCCGCATCAAAATAGTTTAGGCCTCAACAAAAATTCGGTGGGGTGTTGGAAATAACCGACACCACGGGTTTTTCGGGACATGCAAACTTTGCCCCATGTCAACGCCTTCCTCCCCCACCGCCCGCCCGCTCTGGGACATCTCGCCGCCCGTGTTTGCGGGCAGCCCCGTGTTCCCCGGCGACACGGCCTACAGCCAGCAGTGGTGCGCCACCATCGGCCCCGGCTGCCCGGTCAACGTGAGCGCGATCACCATGTCGCCCCACGTCGGCGCCCACGCCGATGCGCCGCTGCACTATGACGCGCAGGGCGCCACCATCGGTGACGTGTCGCTCGACGCCTTTCTGGGCTCCTGCCGCGTGATCCATGCCATCGGCTGCGGCCCACTGATCCACTGGGAACACATTGCCCACGCGGTGAACAGCCCCCTGCCCCAGCGCGTGCTGGTGCGCACCTATGAACACATGCCCGTGGACCGCTGGGACGGCCAGCTGGCCGCCTATGCGCCCGGCACCATCGAGCGCCTGGCCGACCTGGGCGTGTTGCTGGTGGGCATCGACACCGCCAGCATCGACCCGGCCGACAGCAAGACACTGGACAGCCACCAGGTCATCCGCCGCCGGGGCCTGCGCGTGCTCGAAAACCTGGTGCTCGACGCCGTGCCTGAGGGCGACTACGAACTTATCGCCCTGCCGCTCAAGCTGACCACGGCCGACGCATCGCCCGTGCGCGCCGTGCTGCGGGCGCTGGAATAGCACAACACACAGAATTTCAAGCATTTTTGGCTGGAAGCGCTAGTGCAACATGCGCCGGCAGCTATCAATAACATAGCAACTATCTACCCAACTCCCATGTCCATCACCCTTCAAGACTGCCGCGCGCTCGACGCGCAAGACCCGCTGCGCTCGTTGCACGACCACTTTGCCCTGCCACCCGGCGTGATCTACCTGGACGGCAACTCGCTGGGCGTGGCCCCCAAGGCCGCCGCCGCGCGCGTGGCCGATGTAGTCACCCGCGAATGGGGCACAGACCTCATCAAATCGTGGAACACCGCCAGCTGGTTCGACCTGCCCCAGCGCCTGGGCAACCAGCTCGCCCCGCTGATCGGCGCGGGCCAGGACGAAGTGGTGTGCACCGACAGCACCTCCATCAACCTCTACAAGGTGCTGAGCGCGGCGCTGAACATCGCGCGCGAAGACAGCCCCGCGCGCGCGCGCATCGTGAGCGAGCGCAGCAACTTCCCCACCGACCTCTACATTGCCGAAGGCCTGTGCAAGGAGCGCGGCCTGGAGCTGGTGCTGGTAGAGCCTGAAGAAATTGCCGGCGCACTCACCAGCGATGTGGCTGTGCTGATGCTCACGCACGTGAACTACCGCACCGGCGCCATGCACGACATGGCCGCCATCACCGCCGCCGCGCACGCCCAGGGCATCCTGTGCGTGTGGGACCTGGCGCACAGCGCGGGCGCGGTACCGGTCGACCTCAACGGCACGGGCGCGGATTTCTCGATTGGCTGCGGCTACAAGTATCTGAACGGCGGCCCCGGCGCCCCGGCGTTTGCCTGGGTGCACCCGCGCCACGCCAACCGCTTCTGGCAGCCGCTGTCGGGCTGGTGGGGCCACGCCGCGCCGTTTGCCTTCACGCCCGACTACCAGCCCGCGCCGGGCATCACGCGCTACCTGTGTGGCACGCAGCCCATCATCAGTTTGTCGGCCCTGCAATGCGGGCTGGATGTGTTCACCGCCGCACAAAGCCTGGGCGGCATGGCCGCGCTACGCACCAAGTCGCTGGCGCTCACCGACCTGTTCATCCAGCTGGTGGAAGAGCGCTGCGCAGGCCACGGCCTGGGCCTGGCCACGCCGCGTGACCATGCCCAGCGCGGCTCGCAGGTGTGCCTGACGCGCGACGAAGGTGCGGGCGTGAACGGCCAGGGCAGCGGTGCCTATGCCATCGTGCAGGCGCTGATTGCACGGGGCGTGATTGGCGACTTCCGCAAAGGCGATGGCGGCACGGGCCGCCACAAGGACATCCTGCGGTTTGGCTTCACGCCGCTGTACCTGGGCTTTGAAGATGTTTGGAATGCCGTGGAGCACCTGCGCCAGGTGCTGGAGAGCGGCGAGTGGCAGAAGGCCGAGTTCAACCAGACGCACGCCGTCACCTGATCGAAAAGGCAAACCACCATGTGCCCTTTCTCGCAAACCCCTGCAGGTGAAAACAGCGCGGCGTCTGCTGCCCTGCCCGAATCCATCGTGCACGAAGAGCGCGCCCAGCTCGACTTCAGCAAGAGCATGAGCTACGGCGACTACCTGCAGCTCGACGCCATCCTCACCGCGCAAAAGCCGCTGTCGCCCGCGCACGACGAGATGCTGTTCATCGTGCAGCACCAGACCAGCGAGCTGTGGATGAAGCTCATGCTGCACGAGCTGCGCGCGGCCATCGGCCACATTGCGCGCGACGAACTGCCGCCCGCCTTCAAGATGCTCGCGCGGGTCAGCAAGATCATGGAGCAGCTGGTGCATGCGTGGGACGTGCTGGCCACCATGACACCGCCCGAGTACAGCGCCATGCGGCCGTACCTGGGCCAGTCCAGCGGCTTCCAGAGCTATCAGTACCGCTGCATCGAGTTTTCGATGGGCAACAAGAACCGCGCCATGCTCAAGCCCCACGAGCACCGCGCCGACCTGCTGGCCCTGGTGCAGGCCGCGTACGAGGCTCCATCGCTGTACGACGAAGCGCTGCGCCTGCTGGCACGGCGTGGCCTGGCCGTGCCCGCCAGCCACACCGAGCGCGACTGGACGCAGCCGTATGTGGAAAACGATGCGGTGGAGCAAGCCTGGCTTACCGTGTACCGCAACCCCGAAAAGCACTGGGACCTGTACCAGCTGGGCGAGGAGCTGACCGACCTGGAAGACGCCTTCCGCCTCTGGCGCTTCCGCCACGTGACCACGGTGGAGCGTGTGATCGGCTTCAAGCGCGGAACGGGTGGCACGGGCGGTGTGAGCTACCTGCGCAAGATGCTGGACGTGGTGTTGTTCCCGGAGATCTGGAAGCTGCGCACCGATCTTTGAGCGCAGACCACAGCGGCTGCCAAGCAGCCCTGCACCGGCTTGGCGGAAACCATGGACAAAACTGGGGGCGCTCTGGCCGCCAGCGCTGGCAACCACGAGGCCGTAGATTGCTGGGTGTGTTTCGGTTACTGGACGCCCGCCACCATCATGCCGCGGTTGCTGCGGCACCAGATCGGTGCCAGGTGTCCAATCTGGATCGTCAGCTCATTGCCCTTGCCCAGCACCGTGGTGGGGCCGTTGCTGTAGGCGTAGCCGCTGTCGGCAGCCTGCTTGGGCAGCTCCACCGTCCAGCCGCTGCGGCGCATCACGCTGCGGCCTTGCTCGGGGTAGAACTGCATCTCGACCTTTTCACCATTGCCGCAGGCGTATTGCATGCTGCTGCCGTCGGCGGGGGCGCTGAACGCCTGCATCGCGGGGGGCTGGCTTGCGCAGCCCGACAACAAGAGGGTAGCCAACGCACCCGAACCCAGCAAAACCATCGTCTTCATCGGTCACTCCTGACATCGCGGCACCGCCTGACGGCGCCCGACAACTTCCATCCAACGGCTTGTGGCCACCGGCCACCGGGACCCATTCAAAGCCCCGTGGTGATCACCCAAGCACAAACCTTGCCACTCACCACTGCCTGCACCATCCTGATTGCGAGAGACCGAAACCTGCGATTCCAGAGCCGTGACCAACACCCGGTGCAGCGCATGGACACAAGAGTGCCCCAGGCCCCCGGCACCGTCATTGGGGTGATCCCCACATCGAGAGCCTCCTCTAAAGTCTGCCCGCGCCCTGTGGCGCCCTCATGACGGCACCGGCCACCTGCAGACGGGGCAGGATTGGAAGCACCGAAGGGCCCAATCAGCGGTAGAAACATCTGATTACAAGCACCCACACCCCAAAATCCGCAGCATCCGACGCGTTTGGTCGGTTATGGACGGGAGGGACTGGGACATACCCTATGAGCCTGCCTGTACGGCTGCTCCGCCCACCGGGCCGGCTCCCCGCCGTCCATGGGTGACAGCAGCGCCCGTGCTCAGCGGATAACCTCGCGGGGCCCAGTCGCCGGCAGAGAACCCCTCTCGACCGCGACGGGCATCCGCTCTGGAGACCTGCCCCCGTGCCCACCCCCTTGCCAGCCACCCCTCTCCTCGCCCCCCGCACTGCCTGGGCCATGCTGCTGGCGCTGGTGGCGGGCTTTGCGCTGAGCCAGGCGTTTCGCACCATCACGGCCATCATGGCGACGGGCTTGCGGGCCGAGTTCGGTCTGTCGGCACAGGCGCTGGGGGTGTTTGCCGGGGCGTTTGCGTTTGCCTTTGGCACCATGCAGCTGTTCATGGGCATTGGCATCGACCTGTACGGCGTGCGGCGCACCCTGCTGGTGGCGTTTCCGCTCACCATTGCGGGCGCGGTGTTGTCGGCATTGGCGCCGGGCTATGGCACGGTGCTGCTGGGGCAGGTGCTGATCGGCGTGGGCTGCGCGCCCGCATTTTTGGTGTGCACCGTGTTCATCGCGCGCTACTTTCCCGCGTCGCGGTTTGCCATGGTGTCGGGGGTGGCCATGGGGGT
>NZ_JADHVT010000232.1 GCF_016783915.1 Acidovorax sp. | reverse complement strand
AAAGCGCACAAAACGCGCGGCCTTGATGGAACTCTTGATGTCCAGGCAGCCCGCCAGCACCAGCGGCTGGTTGGCCACGATGCCCACGGTCTGGCCTTCCATGCGGGCAAAGCCGATGATGATGTTCTTGGCGTACTCGGGCTGCAGCTCGAAGAAGTCCCCGTCGTCCACCGTCTTGAGGATCAGCTCCTTCATGTCGTAGGGCTTGTTGGGGTTCTCGGGCACCAAGGTGTCCAGGCTCAGGTCCATGCGGTCGGCCGGGTCGTTGCTGGGGCGCACCGGGGCTTTTTCGCGGTTGTTGAGCGGCAGGTAGTTGTACAGGCGGCGCAGCATCATCAGCGCCTCCACGTCGTTCTCAAACGCCATATCGGCCACACCGCTCTTGGTGGTGTGCGTCACGGCGCCGCCCAGTTCCTCGGCCGTCACTTCTTCATGCGTCACGGTCTTCACGACTTCCGGGCCGGTCACGAACATGTACGAGCTGTCCTTGACCATGAAGATGAAGTCCGTCATGGCGGGCGAGTACACGGCGCCACCGGCGCTCGGGCCCATGATCATGCTGATCTGCGGAATCACGCCGCTGGCGAGCACGTTCTTTTGGAACACGTCGGCATAGCCGCCCAGGGACGCCACGCCTTCCTGGATGCGCGCACCGCCCGAGTCGTTGAGGCCAATGACCGGCGCGCCGACCTTCATGGCCTGGTCCATCACCTTGCAGATCTTCTCGGCATGCGTTTCAGACAGCGCACCACCAAACACCGTGAAGTCCTGGCTGAACACGAACACCAGGCGGCCGTTGATCATGCCGTAGCCCGTCACCACGCCGTCGCCGGGGATCTTGTTGTCCTCCATGCCAAAGTCGGTGCAGCGGTGCTCGACGAACATGTCCCATTCCTCGAACGTGCCGTCGTCCAGCAGCAGCTCGATGCGCTCGCGCGCGGTGAGCTTGCCTTTGGCGTGCTGCGCATCAATGCGCTTTTGCCCGCCGCCCAGGCGTGCCAGCGCACGCTTTTTCTCCAGTTGATCCAGGATGTCTTGCATGGTCGTCCTTTGGTGAAATGGCTTATTGCTTGGAAATGCTATTTATTTGATAGCTGCTTGCGCTTGATGTGATTGCGCTAGCAGCAGATTTCTTGCTGCAGTCGATGCGGCAATGCGCCCTGCGGCCACATCGGCCTGCATCTGGGGCAGCAGCTCTTTGACCTCTGGATGCTGGCGAAACGCGAGCTTGAGGCCCGCGTCGATACGCTCCCACATCCACGACAGCGCCTGCTTTTCGCGCCGTGTACTGATGCGGCCATTGGCCGTCTGCAACTGGCGAAACTGCGTGACCGCCGCCCAGAAGGCATCGACGCCCTGCCCGAGTAGCGCGCTGATCTGCACGACCTTGGGGTGCCACAGCGTTTCGTCGTGGTGGGCGTTCTCGGGGTTGCCGTGCTGACTGAGTAGGCGCAGGCTCGACGTGATCTGCGCCTCGGCCCGTGTGGCGGCGTTTTTGTCGATGTCGGCCTTGTTGATGACCACCAGGTCGGCAATCTCCATCACGCCCTTCTTGATGGCCTGCAGGTCGTCGCCCGCGTTGGGCAGCTGCATCAGCACAAACATGTCCGTCATGCCCGCCACCGCAATCTCGCTCTGGCCCACGCCCACAGTCTCGACAATCACCACGTCGTAGCCTGCGGCCTCGCAGACCAGCATGGCCTCGCGCGTCTTCTCGGCCACGCCGCCCAGCGTACCGCTCGACGGGCTGGGGCGGATGTAGGCCTTTTCATGCACCGACAGGTGTTCCATGCGCGTCTTGTCGCCCAGGATGGAACCGCCCGAGACGGTGCTGGACGGGTCGATGGTGAGCACGGCCACGCGGTGGCCTTGGCCGATCAGGTACAGGCCCAGGGCTTCGATGAAGGTGGACTTGCCCACGCCGGGCACGCCGCTGATGCCGAGGCGGAAGGCCTTGCCGGTGTGCGGGAGCAGCTGGGTCAGCAGCTCGTCGGCCTGGGCGCGGTGGTCGGCCCGGGTGGATTCGAGCAGCGTGATGGCTTTGGACATGGCCCTGCGTTGCACCGCCGTCGTGCCCTGCACCACCCCGTCAAGAAGCGCCGCAGGGGTCACGCCACCGCCTTGCGAATCTGCTCCAGCACATCCTTGGCGCTGGCGGGAATGGGTGTGCCGGGGCCATACACACCCTTGACGCCCGACTCATACAAGAAGTCGTAGTCCTGCGCAGGGATCACCCCACCCACAAACACAATGATGTCGTCCGCACCCTGGTCCTTCAGCGACTGGATGATGGCGGGCACCAGTGTCTTGTGGCCTGCAGCCAGCGTGCTCACGCCCACGGCGTGCACGTCGTTTTCAATCGCCTGGCGCGCGCATTCCTCGGGCGTCTGGAACAGCGGGCCCATGTCCACATCAAAGCCCAGGTCGGCAAAGGCGGTGGCCACCACCTTGGCGCCCCGGTCGTGTCCGTCCTGCCCCAGCTTGGCGATCATCACGCGGGGGCGGCGGCCTTGTTCTTCAGCAAAGGTGTTGATTTCGGTCTTGAGTTTGTCCCAGCCTTCGGCCGAGTCGTAGGCGGCTGCGTACACACCGGTCACCTTTTGCGTATCGGCGCGGTGGCGCCCAAAAACCTTCTCCAGCGCATCGCTGACCTCGCCCACCGTGGCACGCAGACGTACGGCCTGGATGGACAAGTCGAGCAGGTTGCCCTCGCCACTTTCTGCGGCGGCGGTCAGCGCATCCAGCGCTGCCTGCACCTTGGCGGCATCGCGCGTTGCGCGGATCTTTTGCAGGCGGGCGATCTGTCCGTCGCGCACCTTCATGTTGTCGATCTGCAGGATATCGACCGGGTCTTCCTTGGCCAGCTTGTACTTGTTGACGCCCACGATCACGTCCTTGCCGCTGTCGATGCGCGCCTGCTTCTCGGCCGCAGCAGCTTCGATCTTGAGCTTGGCCCAGCCGCTGTCCACAGCCTGGGTCATGCCGCCCATGGCTTCGACCTCTTCGATGATCTTCCAGGCGGCATCGGCCATGTCCTGGGTCAGCTTTTCCATCATGTAGCTGCCGGCCCAGGGGTCGATCACGTTGGTGATGTGGGTCTCTTCCTGGATGATGAGCTGGGTGTTGCGCGCAATGCGGGCGCTGAACTCGGTGGGCAGCGCAATGGCTTCGTCAAAGCTGTTAGTGTGCAGGCTTTGGGTGCCGCCAAACACGGCGGCCATGGCCTCGATGGTGGTGCGCACCACGTTGTTGTAGGGGTCTTGCTCGGTCAGGCTCCAGCCGCTGGTCTGGCAGTGCGTGCGCAGCATGAGGCTCTTGGGGTTCTTGGCGCCCGTGGCCTTCATGATGCGGCACCACAGCAGGCGCGCGGCGCGCAGCTTGGCCACTTCGAGGTAGAAGTTCATGCCAATCGCCCAGAAGAACGACAGGCGCCCGGCGAACTCGTCCACGTCCATGCCCTTGGCGATGGCGGTCTTCACATACTCCTTGCCGTCGGCCAGGGTGAAGGCCAGCTCCAGTGCCTGGTTGGCCCCGGCTTCCTGCATGTGGTAGCCGCTGATCGAGATCGAGTTGAACTTCGGCATGTTCTTGGCCGTGTACTCGATGATGTCGCCAATGATCTTCATCGACGGTTTGGGCGGGTAAATGTAGGTGTTGCGCACCATGAACTCTTTCAGAATGTCGTTCTGAATGGTTCCGCTGAGCTTGTCTTGAGAGACGCCCTGCTCTTCCGCCGCCACCACGTAGCCCGCCAGCACGGGCAGCACGGCGCCATTCATGGTCATGGATACGCTGACCTTGTCGAGCGGGATCTGGTCGAACAATATCTTCATGTCCTCGACCGAATCGATCGCCACACCGGCCTTGCCCACGTCGCCCGTCACACGGGGGTGGTCGCTGTCGTAACCCCGGTGGGTTGCCAGGTCAAAGGCCACCGACACGCCCTGCCCGCCCGCAGCCAGAGCCTTGCGGTAGAAGGCATTGGATTCTTCAGCGGTCGAGAAACCGGCGTACTGGCGGATCGTCCAGGGGCGCACCGCATACATGGTGGCCTGCGGGCCGCGCAGGTAGGGCTCAAAACCGGGCAGCGTGTTGGCGTACGGCAGGCTGGCAGTGTCTTCAGCGGTGTACAGCGGCTTGACGGTGATGCCATCGGGCGTGACCCAGTTGAGGGCGCTGACATCGCCCCCCGGCGCTGACTTGGCTGCGGCCTTGTCCCAGGCTTCCAGCGAAGACGCGGCGAACTCTGGGGCGTTGTTGGTGGGGTTGTCACTCATGGCAAAAGCTACTCCGAAGATGGCGTTGGGGCGTCCAACACGGCGCACAGGCGGTGACCGCTCAGGTGCTGTGGTGTGGTTGCGAGTTTACATCATTCATAATTATTGATTCAAAATATTCCGTGCAGCTTACAATCTGCCCCATGTCTGCCCTCACCCTCACTCCCCGCGCGCTCTATGAAGAAGTGGCCGAGCAATTGCGCCAGCGCATCTTCCGGCGCGAACTGGAGCCGGGCAGCTGGATTGACGAACTCAAGATTGCCGAGGAATTCGGCATCAGCCGCACGCCCCTGCGCGAGGCGCTGAAGGTGCTGGCCGCTGAAGGCCTGGTCACGATGAAGGTGCGCCGTGGCGCCTATGTGACCGAAATGAGCGAAAAAGACCTGCGCGACGTGTATCACCTGCTCAGCCTGCTGGAGAGCGACGCCGCAGGCGTGGTGGCCGAACACGCCACCGAAGCGCAGCTGCAAATGCTGCAAGACCTGCACGCCGAGCTGGAAACCGCTGTGGCTGATCGTGAGAAATTCTTCGCCATCAACGAACGCTTTCACATGCTGCTGCTGGAGTTGGCCGACAACCGCTGGCGCAGCCAGATGGTGGCCGACCTGCGCAAGGTGATGAAGCTCAACCGCCATAACTCCTTGTTCAAACAAGGGCGTATTGAAGATTCCTTGAGCGAACACCGCGCCATCCTCGCCGCGATGGTGGCGCGCGATGGCAAGGCCACCATGCGCGCCATGCAGGCGCACTTTGCACAGGGGCTGGAGGCCGCCACCCCCGACTAAGAAAAATCCCGGGGCGTTTAGTTTCGCGCAGTAACCAACGCCCATTGGGCGCAGGCCTCGGGCCCCACTACTAGCGGGTGTTCTGCACAAAGAAGTGCTATTCGCTCCTTGAGCTGCTCAAGGGTGGCTGGGTCTTTGGCGGCCCGTTTCAACCAGTGAATACCGTCTTCCCGGTCTCGCTCGACACCAATTCCGAAGATTCGCATTAAGCCATAATCCAGCTGGGCCTTGCGGTGGT
>NZ_JADHVT010000231.1 GCF_016783915.1 Acidovorax sp. | reverse complement strand
ATGGGCACTGCAGTTCGTGCGCCAGGGCGGCGCGTCGCTGGCCACCTACCCGGACTTTCACCGCGTAGTGCCCGACGACGAAGGTATCTGGCGCGTGCCCGATGCCCGCCTGGCGCGCCGCCACCGCAGCAACATCGGCACCATCGTGAGCGACGCCAGCATGCAGGTGCAGTTTGTGAGCGGTGGGCGCCTGGGGTCGGTGGAAGAGAGCTTTATCGCCCGGCTGCGCAAGGGCGATGTGTTCATGTTTGCGGGCCGCCTGCTGGAGCTGGTGCGCACGCAGCAGATGACGGCCTATGTGCGCATCGCCCCCAAGGGCAGCGCTGCACTGCCGCGCTGGAGCGGCGGGCGCATGCCGCTGTCGAACACGCTGGCCGATGCGATGCTGGAACAGCTGGCGCAGGCCGAGCACGGCCAGTTCGCCACGCCCGAGATGCGCTGCGCCCGGCCACTGCTGGAGCTGCAGCAGGCGTGGTCGGCCCTTCCCACCCCGGGTCGCCTGGTGGCCGAGACCCTGCACACGCGCGAGGGCTGGCACCTGTACCTGTACCCGCTGGCAGGCCGCCTGGTGCACCTGGGCCTGGCCGGGCTGCTGGGCTGGCGCGCGTCGCAGCAGGTGCCCAACACCTTCTCCATCGCGGTCAATGACTACGGGCTGGAGCTGCTGTCGGCCAAGCCAGTGGACTGGCCCGCGCTGCTGCCGCGCCTGATCGGCGAAGGCACGCACACCACCATCGGTAGCGGGCTCGAAGAGGAAGTGCTGGCCAGCCTGAACGCCACCGAAATGGCGCGCAGGCGCTTTCGCGAGATCGCGCGCATTGCGGGTCTGATCTTCCAGAGCCACCCCGGCGAACAGCGCAGCAGCCGCCAGCTGCAGGCCTCGTCGTCGCTCTATTACGACGTGTTTGCCCAGTACGACCCCGGCAATCTGCTGCTGGCCCAGGCCCGTGCCGAGCTGCTGACGAACGAGCTGGACATGGACCGGCTGGCACGCACGCTGCGCGGCATGCAGGCGCAGACCCTGTCCATACACGCCTTGGATCGCCCCACCCCGTTTGCGCTGCCGCTGATGGTGGAGCGCTTTCGCGAACGCCTGAGTACCGAGACCCTGGCCGACCGGCTGGCGCGCATGGTGCAGGCGCTGGAGCTGGCGGCCGACGCCACCACGGGCACCCACCTTGCGCAGCACCCAGTCCATTCCACGGACATGGCGTGGGACATCCCTGAAGGCTCTGCCACTTCGGCACGGCGCACGCGCAGAGACCCGGCCGGACAGGCACCCCGCAGCGCCCGCAGACGCCACGGATTCTGAGCACGATGCACTCCTCCCTGCCCTTCAATGCCGCCACGCCCCCCACAGGTGCGCACGCCATCACCCTGCCCTGCGGCACCGCACTGCAGCTGCTGCCTCAGCGCGCGCTGTGGTGGCCCGCCGCGCGCATGGTGCTGGTGGCGGATGTGCATTTCGGCAAGGCGGCCACCTTCCGCCGCGCGGGCCAGCCCGTGCCGCACGGCACCACGGCCGACAACCTTGAACGGCTGGATGCGGTGCTGGCCGCCACGGAGGCCGACCACCTGGTGTTTCTGGGCGACTTTCTGCATGCGCGCAGCGGCGCAGCCGATGCGCTGTGGCAGCAGCTGCTGCCCTGGCGCCAGCGCCATGCGCATGTGGCGATGACGCTGGTGCGCGGCAACCATGACCAACACGCGGGCGACCCGCCGGCCGCGCTGGCACTGGCGCTGGTCAACGAGCCCTGGTTGCCTTGCGCCGGTGTGCCAGTGCTGGCCTGTCACCACCCGCAGACGGCTGAAGGCCACACGGTGCTCGCGGGGCATCTGCACCCCACGTTGCGGCTGAGAGGCCCGGCGCGGGATGCGCTGCGGACGCCCTGTTTTGGCTGGGGCGACGGGCAACTGGTCCTGCCTGCCTTCGGGGCTTTCACCGGCACCGCGCCCCACACGCTGCCCTATCACTGGGCACGGTTCGTGGTCACCCCAGGCCGGGTGGTGGCAGTTCCGGCAGGCTTTGCGTAGCGCCCGCCAGGGGGTGCCGTGCACGCGTCCGAGCCGTCAAACTGCGGGAGGCAGCAGGGTGATTACCACTTTTTTGGTGAAAAAAGTGCCCTGACCTTATGATAATTTTGCATTGTGAGATTCGATTGCAAAAACAGCGGGCGCAGACAGCCCCGAGCAAGGAGAATGAGAGAGCATCCGCGTTTGGCCCCGCTGCGACGCAGCCGGGGGCATCTACCTACTCTGTTTCGTGAGACAAGCCATGACGACCCAGCAACCTTCCATCATCTACACCCTGACCGACGAAGCACCCCGTCTGGCCACGGCTTCCTTCCTGCCCATCATTCGCACGTTTGCGGCACCGGCAGGCATCAACGTGCTGGAGAGCGACATCTCGGTGGCAGCGCGCATCCTGGGTGAGTTCCCCGATTACCTGACCGAAGAACAGCGCGTGCCCAACAACCTGGCCGAGCTGGGCAAGAAGACGCTTCAGCCCGATGCCAACATCATCAAGCTGCCCAACATCAGCGCATCCGTGTCGCAGCTGAAAGCTGCCATCGCCGAGCTGCAGGCCAAGGGCTACGCCCTGCCCGACTACCCGGACCAGCCCAAGGACGACAAGGAAAAGGAAATCAAGGCCCGCTACAACAAGTGCACCGGCTCGGCCGTGAACCCCGTGCTGCGCGAAGGCAACTCCGACCGCCGCGCGCCCAAGGCCGTGAAGGAATACGCCCGCAAGAACCCGCACAGCATGGCCGAGTGGAGCCAGGCCTCGCGCTCGCACGTTTCGCACATGCACGCTGGCGACTTCTATCACGGCGAAAAGTCCATGACGCTGGACCGCGCCCGTGACGTGAAGATGGAGCTGATCACCAAGAGCGGCAAGACCATCATCTTGAAGCCCAAGGTCAGCCTTCTCGACCGCGAAGTGATCGACAGCATGTTCATGAGCAAGAAAGCCCTGCTGGCCTTCTATGAAAAGGAAATCGAAGACGCACGCAAGACCGGCGTGATGTTCTCGCTGCACGTGAAGGCTACGATGATGAAGGTGTCGCACCCCATCGTGTTCGGCCACTGCGTGAAGATCTTCTACAAAGACGCGTTCGAGAAACACGCCAAGACGTTTGAAGAGCTGGGCGTGAACGTGAACAACGGCATGGTGGACCTGTACACAAAGATCGAGACCCTGCCACAAAGCCAGCGTGACGAGATCAAGCGCGACCTGCACGCCTGCCACGAGCACCGCCCCGAGCTGGCCATGGTGGATTCGGCCAAGGGCATCACCAACTTCCACTCGCCCAACGACATCATCGTGGACGCGTCCATGCCCGCCATGATCCGCAACGGCGGCAAGATGTGGGACGCCAACGGCCGCCTGAAGGACGTGAAGGCAGTGATGCCCGAGTCGACCTTCGCCCGCATCTACCAGGAGATCATCAACTTCTGCAAGTGGCACGGCGCGTTCGACCCCAAGACCATGGGCACGGTGCCCAACGTGGGCCTGATGGCCCAGCAGGCCGAGGAATACGGCAGCCACGACAAGACCTTCGAGATCGCCGAAGACGGCGTGGCCAACATCACCGACCTGGCGACCGGCGAAGTGCTGCTGAGCCAGGACGTGGAAGCCGGCGACATCTGGCGCATGTGCCAGGTCAAGGACGCTGCGATCCGTGACTGGGTGAAGCTGGCCGTGAACCGCGCCCGCAACTCCGGCATGCCCGTGGTGTTCTGGCTGGACTCGTACCGCCCGCACGAGGCGCAGCTGATCACCAAGGTCAAGATGTACCTGCACGAGCACAACACCACCGGCCTGGACATCCAGATCATGAGCCAGGTGCGTGCCATGCGCTACACGTTGGAGCGCGTGATCCGTGGCCTGGACACCATCAGCGCCACCGGCAACATCCTGCGCGACTACCTCACCGACCTGTTCCCCATCATGGAACTGGGCACCTCTGCCAAGATGCTGTCGATCGTGCCGCTGATGGCTGGTGGCGGCATGTACGAGACGGGTGCCGGCGGCTCGGCCCCCAAGCATGTGCAGCAGCTGGTGGAAGAAAACCACCTGCGCTGGGATTCGCTGGGCGAGTTCCTGGCGCTGGCCGTGTCGCTGGAAGACCTGGGCCTGAAGACCGGCAACGGCAAGGCCAAGATCCTGGCCCAGACGCTGGACGCCGCCACAGGCAAGCTGCTGGACAACAACAAGAACCCCTCGCCCAAGACCGGCCAGCTCGATAACCGTGGCAGCCAGTTCTACCTGGCCCTGTACTGGGCGCAAGAGCTGGCCACGCAAACGGCCGATGCCGAACTGGCCCAACTGTTCGCCCCGCTGGCCAAACAGCTGGCCGACAACGAGCAGGCCATCGTGGCCGAACTGGCTGCCGTGCAGGGTGCACCCGCCGACATCGGTGGCTACTACCTGCCCGACGTGGCCAAGCTGGACGCCGTGATGCGCCCCAGCAAGACGCTGAACGAAGCCCTCAAGGCTGTGGCTGCCTGATACCGGCCCCCGATGCTGCGGCCCTGCGCTGCAGCAGCACAAAACAAAGGCCCCGCAGAGCGGGGCCTTTGTTCATGGCGCGGCGGGAACCGCAACAGAAAACAACCTACGGCCGCTGGCGGTCGGCCACGCGGGTGTTCAATGACGCCGGCACATAGCCGGGCAAGAAGGCGCAGCCCTTGCCGAACATGGCCTCCATGCCTGCGCACTGCTGCGCAATGCCTTCGGGCGTTGGCTTGTCACCCTGGCCCACCCAGCGCAGCAGCGCGGTCATGAGCGTGGGATAGGTCGGGTCGCTCAGGTAGCTGTGGGAGTTGTGCTGGGTGAAGGTCTGCACCAGGCGCGCCGCGCTGCCGCCTTGCGCCATGGTGGCCTGGAAAGCCGCGTCCAGCTCGACAAAGGCCGTGGGGTCGTCCACCCCTTTCACGGTGAGCACGGGCACGGGGATGCGGCCAGTCAGGTCCGTGTCCTGCGCAAAACGGGCTACTGCAGCAGGGTCGGCGCGGTAGCGCAGCACGGCGGCGTTCAGGGCGGCATCGTCGGGCGAGCCCCGGTACAACACACCCTGGTTGCCAAACGGACTGGCGCCAGCCGTGCGGTGCTGCACCACGTCGCGGAAGTGGAAGGTGGCCCAGTTCATGTGACCCTGGATGGAGCTGGCAGGTACGCGAATCACATCCACGATGGTTTTGACTTTGCGCTGCTGCTCGGGCGTGCGCTCGGCCACCGGCTTGTTCAGCGCCAGGCATTCGTTCACGCGCGCGGCCAGGTCCGCCTGCGTCATCGCCGCATCGACAGGCAGGCCGATGTTC
>NZ_JADHVT010000230.1 GCF_016783915.1 Acidovorax sp. | reverse complement strand
CAAAAGTGGGAGGCCACCATACCCGTTTACAAAGCGAACAGGAAAGTCAATGAAATCAACGGTCTACCCAGACCACCCCCGCGCCAGTGCTAGCTTTGCGTACCGTCACTTATTGCACTGAAAACGAGGAGACCCCGATTTCGTTTAAGCTATTGATTGTTGCTTTTTCTACCAATATAAAATCGGCGCTCCACTTACGTGGGCGCCGGTTTTTTTTCGCCTGTACAAGAAATTCTAAAGTTTGGATTACATGCACCGGCCATTCTCGGCGCTAGATAGGTCATCAGTTGTAGGGGAGTACAACTAAACCAAAGAATTGATCGCAATAGGGGCATTGCACAACACCCGCAATTGCGAGCAATCTTACAGGTCAATTGAGGCTCATGCGCAAGGCGCTTTTGCAGTAGCGGAAGGGCCCTCTGTCGTGTTCTCGCAATTGCTCATAGCACAATAAATCACGACAATTCAGTTGATCATGAATTCCAAAGTCGAATTGAGCGCAGATGAGTTTTTTGAGCAATGGCTAGAGCATTGCTCGAATGATGACCAGCGGGCCATCAACGACTTTGTTTTCTACAGGTACTTTTGGATATCGTGGACCAAGTTTTTGACAACCGGTGGGGACAAGGAAAACCCCAAGTGGGTCCACTGGACTGATGCAGATCCCCCACTGATCAAGAGTTATCTCGCTTCCGGTATCGAGTCTCGCGCCAACGGCGACACCAAAATCAGCGTGATCACCGAGCGTAGGTACTGGCGCCTGCTGGAGCGGGTGTATGACTACGCTGTGGAGCGCGGGTTGGTTGCGGAAAATCCTGCTGCAGGCATTGCCGACAAGGAAAAGCCTCCCTCTGAAGATCCCAAGGGGGCCATCCTGTCGCCCGTTGTCTGGGAGCAGTGCTTCAAGATCCTTCGAGAAGGCTCCGAAGATGCTGTGGGCCTGAAGGCCATCGACATCCGCAACCGAGCGCTTTTGCTGGTGCTCTTTGAGTTGGGGCTCACCTCGGCTGAAATCCGCGCGCTCACAGTCGAGTCCTTCGTAGACGGCGGAGCAGGGAAGGGCGCCTCGATCCGCATCACTTCGGGTGGCGTCAACCAACTGCGCACGATGGTCGTGTCGGATGAGGTGCGTTCGGCCGTGGCATCGTGGCTGCAGGTGCGCGCGACGGCTGGCAAACACGCGATGACGCCAGCTCTTTTCAGCTCGCAGACTGGCAAACCGATGACGGACGAAAACCTGCTGGTGCTCGTGCGCGCGCATCTGCTTGCCGCCAGTAGAGCTGCTGGTCAAAAGGACCCTGTGCGCGCTGGGCCGCAGATCGTCAGGAACACCAGGCTGGTGCAATGGATGTGGTCTGGGATGCCCCAGCCGGACGTGGCACTTCGCGCCGGCCTCAAAAATGTCCGGGGGCTTCTGCATCTTCGCCAGCATTTGCCTGACGGTCCACGCCTGGAACTCGCGCGGGAGGCCAGCCGAAAAGACGACGAACCGCTGCGCCCCGTTCTCCAGCGGTTGGCCTGAGCAACCCGCTGGGGCTCAGATACTGGTCTTCATCTTGTCCACCGCCCTGATGCGCTCTCCCATGCCGGCCTTCACATAGATGGCTGTGGTGTTGATGTTCTTGTGCCCGAGCAACTCCTGCACCACACTGAGGTTTCCTCCAGCCGCCTCCAGGGCTTTGTGCGCGTAGGTGTGGCGCAGCCAGTGGGTCGAAGCCCGCATGAAGGGGGCCTTTCCTTCACCCGCCATCTCGTGGGCATTGTCGGAGCAGATTTTGAAGAAACTCTTGAGGATGGAGTACAGCATGTGACTGGACAGGGCCCCATGCTCATTGACCGTGTACTTGATCTTGCCCACCTCGGCCTCGCGTTCGATCTCGATGGTGGGCAGCGCCTTGTTTGATCGCAAAGCCATCTGCGCGCGTTCGATGGCCAATCCCTTGTCTCTGGTGGAGATCCATCGATCATCCAGCACTCCGATCAGCGGCTGGTCTTCAGGTTTGACCTGGGTGAACAGCGCGAGCTTGCCCTGAGCCATCAGCTCTTCGCGGTCCTTGCGGTGCTCACGCAGGGCTTGCATCGTGGCCGCGTTCAGGGGGACCGTGCGTTTGCGCATGCCTTTGCCCAAGACCTCCAACACTCGGGACTCCACACCACGTTCCAGGGCTCGGTCGGTTTGCACATGGGCCCACCGCGCTTGCGCCACTTCCGCCCGTCGCAGCCCAGCGTTCTCGATCAGCCGAAACAGAGCGCGCAGCCTGCGCTTGGCGGGTCCATCCGGCAGATCTGCGAACGTGTCACCCACCACCTGCAGGTCAGCCTCCGTGAAGGATCGGAACACATCCATCGTCACCTGGTCGCGCTTTTGCCCGTCCACCGCCAGGGCTGCGTTGGCACTGATGTACCCTGATTTCTTCCAGTGCGTGTACATGGCCCGCACGGCGGAAAAAGTCACGTTCAGACTCTGGGCGTTGAGGGGGCCACGCAGAGGTCTCCATCCATCGGTGTACTTCTGCTTTGTGCCTTTGGCCACTTGCACCCAATGCTCTGGCGGGTTGATGAGGAATTTCTTGAACGCAAAGAAATCGTCTTCCGTGAGGGACGACAGCGCCCGCTTGCGTTCATGAATGGCCCAGAGGATCAATCGTTCTATGGCCCGTTGATAGGCTTCTTGGGTGTGGGGTGACTTTTGCTGGATCTTTCTGAACCACGCCTGTACCGCTTCAACATCATTCGACGCTTCCATCGTATTGGCCGCGAGTGCCCGGAACACTCCGTCGCTCCCGTCCAATTCTTCTGGCCACAGCATCGATGTCAGAGGCTGCATCTCATAGGGCGAAGAGATCTGCAGTTCACGGCTGTTGGCCAACGCGGGGAGTCGCGAAAGACCTGGTGCCGGCGTCAGCGTCCAGCGATGCAGCCAGGCCAGCAGGTTTTCTGCCCGCCTGACGCCGTAGCCAGGCAGTTCGTCGTACCAGCGGTCGCCCTTCAACGAGATCCAGTCCACCAGGTTTCCCAGCGTGATCACGCCCGCCTTGCCCAGGGCCTCCTTCTGACTACCGGACAATACAACCCACTGTTCGACGCGGTGAGCGCGCTCGGGCTTGGTGCCCAGGTGTTCATCCAGCCAGTTGATCGCATGCAAGACATCCGCCATCCGCTCGGCCGCACTGCGGCCTGCCTGAAGCACCTGCACCGCCCCGGCCTGTATTGAGGGTTTGGTCTCGGGGGCGAGGGGGATCTCTACCTGACTCGGGGAGGGCGCCAGGTCGGGAGCAGGTTCGGCCCTTGCTTCTGCCAGGGCCTCCTCGTACCGCTCGATCAGCTCAGCCTCCGAGAACATGTCCGGGTCGAACTGGGCCGCGAACTCTTCCAGGCTGAGCACCTTGGGTGCCTGCACCGTCACGGGTTGGGCCTGCACGGCGATGTCCACCTGTCCACTGGTGGGCGCTGGAAGCTCGGCGTTGCTGCCGGGTGACCCCACCGGCTCTGCGCTCACTATGGTCTGGTGGTCCCTGAGGACCCTCACCATAGCGCGGGCCTCTTGGGACTGTTCGATGCCGTTGGCTGCAGCCTCGATCCGGTCCAAAAGTTCCTGGTACTTCTTGACGAGCGCTGGACGCTCGGGCGCACGACCCGGCCACAGCATGTACTGGCGAGCTGCTACAGTGAGATCCACACCTTGGGCGATGGCGCGCAGCATCGCGAACTCGTCGGCCGTCGCATTGTTGTGGGCGATCCGGGTCTGCGAACCTGGTGGGCGTCCGCGTCGGCGAGCCGGTTTGACGCGCTGCGCGGGCTCCAGCGGCTGGCCACCGTCCAGATCCACAACCGCCAGTTTTCGGGGCTCGGCGAGGGCGCCGGATTCGGCGGGCGGTTGCGCTTCAGGAATTTCGGGCGTAGAGTGGGTCATGACCTTGAAAGACGAATTGTCCTCTTGCACTGGCGGCTTGGCCAACTGGCCGCAGCGCCAGCCCAGCCGGAACAACTAAGCTAAAAAGGAGCGGGATGTCCCCTCCTCTTTTTTTGAGCCTCGTTTAATGCTCCATAATGGATATTAAGGCAGATCAGATGTTAAATGCAAAACAATTTCAAACCGTCGAAAAATTACCGAACTTAACGAGACGATCAAAGCTATACAAAGTAACGTAACTATCCAATCTTGCGAAATTTGCGGCAGCGATGTACATTCCTCTCTGGAAGCCACGGTCAGGACGAGCCATGTCCGCCACGCGACCACAGGAGAACTAGATGCTTGCTTGGATAGATGGCCCATGTGGGCCGAGCGCACCCGCCGCGTTCGATCACTACGCGATCATTCGCCGTAGTGGCGACCTTGTGCCCTTTGAACCGCAGTTGATTGCTCAGGCCATGATGAAAGCGTTCCTGGCCGTGCATCAGACGATGCGGCGGTCTTGCACATGGCACCCGTTTTCCTACCCGATGAGCACCCTGTCGAGTCGCGTCTCGCAGTGGTATAGCCACGAACGCCTGGAGGTCCGCTTCCCGAAGATGGGCGGTGGCGCGCGCCTGAGCGCACGGCGCCGCAACAACACAGACCTTCGCGACGGATCTACTTCTGGCTTCTTCTCGGCGGCAAAGCCCAACCTGCGCAACGCGCCATAAGCGCACCACGGTTTGAAATCCCCATGAACACCCTGTCCATTTCCTCACCGTTTGCCCACCGCAATGCCCCAGACCTCTCGCAGGCGTCTCCTGATCCCTACGCGACAGCGGCCCAGTCTGCCGCTGTCTTGCGCTCGGGGGCGCAGTACCGCCGCGAGCGCATGGAAGCCGACGACATGATCACGACCGACGACGCTGCACTGCTGGCGGGCGCCAGCCGGGTGACCATCAACGCCTGGATCAAGTCGCGCCGCTGCATCGGGGTTTCCCACCTGCGCCGGGGTTTCAAATTGCCACGCTGGCAGTTCGAACCCAACCTGTGGCCCATCCTGCAGCCCTTGGCATCGGCCCTTGGCGCGTCCGATGGCTGGCAGGTGCTCACCTTCCTGGAGACGCCGGCATCGGCGCTGGACGGCCAGACACCGCGCGCCGCTCTTGAGCAGGGCGTCCCAGCGAAACACATCCTGGCATTGGCAACGGCTGAGGCTCACTGAATGACCTCGCCCCATGAACCTGACAGACCTCAATCCGCCATTCATTGAACTTCCCGACCGCCAAACTTGGCACCGCATCCAGCGCACCAGCTGGCGCAAAGACAGCGTGCGCACGCGCGGGTTCATCCTCCCGCCCTTCGGTGTTCCCACCGGCCGCTTCGATCTGTCCGACGAACCCACCGCCTACCTCGCCGATAGCGAGTTGACC
>NZ_JADHVT010000229.1 GCF_016783915.1 Acidovorax sp. | reverse complement strand
CTATATCAAAACCTCCAAGGCGAAGAACAAGGGGCCTGAAGCGGTTCTTCTTGCGTACATCGCCTATTACAAGGAAGTGGTGATTCACGAGTGGCCAAACGTTGATCTGGCTGGCCTGATTTCGACGTATGAACACAACCGGGATCACTTTCAAAAGATGGTGGCCTCGCTCATCCCAATTCTGTCGATGCTCACTGCAGATCCTCTTGCAGAGCTGCTATCGCCCAAGCATGAGCCCGGGAGTGAAAAGGTGGTCTTGGATATGTCCAAGGTCATCCGAAACAACATGGTTCTGTACATGGGCCTGGACTCACTCGCTGACCCAACGGTTGGCAGTGCCATTGGCTCCGTGATGCTCGCTGACATGACCGCAGTTGCGGGCGACATCTACAACTACGGGCTGGACAAGAAGAAGCCCATTGACGTGTTCGTTGACGAAGCGGCAGAGGTGATCAATACGCCGACCATCCAGCTGCTCAACAAAGGTCGTGGGGCGGGTTTCAGACTCACTGTGGCAACTCAAACCTTTGCCGACTTTGCAGCTCGGCTTGGCGATGAAAACAAGGCGATTCAGGTCCTGGCCAACACGAACAACAAAATTGCTCTAAGGGTTCAAGATCCGAGAACCCAGCAATTGTTCGCGGATGGGATTCCCAAAATCAAAGTGCAGTCGATGTCCGTCAGCTACGGGCATAACGTTGCATCTGATCCCAGCGAGCACTACGACGCGTCATACAAAGAGCAAGCCTCGGCTGAGGAAGCCGATCTGATACCACCACCGGTATTGAGTGAGTTGCCGCCGTTGCACTTCTACGCACGCATGTCGGGTGGACGGACTTTCAAGTCTCGCATTCCCATCCTCTTGACCAATGGGCCTTTGCCAAAGCCAGCTAGGCCGCGTTTCATCACCATGTTCACCTCTCTGTGGGGGGGCAAATAGTCATGGCAGAAAAGGGGAAAGAGGGAAAGCCTTCGCTTGCTTCATTGACGCTGGTCGTTGTGCTCTTTGGCACCCTGGCAGTTCTTGTACTGTTGCCGTTGCCTATCTTCAACGCAGTGCGTGACGCTGAGCAGCGCCAGCTCGTAGCGTGGCTTGGGCATGAAACTGACCAATGGATCATGGAGCAGATCTTCTCTTTGCTGGAGACGGTCAATCGAGAAGTCGGTCATGCTTTCGAAAGTGCTGAACTCTCGGGAAACGAAAAAGTTGATCGTTGGTTGATGGAGCGTGCATTCGCAGGCACTGTCTGGACACATGTAATCCTGTATCGGGGCGGAATGCTCTTGATGTGGACGCTTTTTGCTCTTCCCTGCATTCTGGCCGCTATGGCTGATGGCCACTATCGCAGACAGATTGCCAAAGCGTCTTTCTCCTCACAGAGCCCCATGCTGCACAAGCGTGGGGTGGACCTTGCCAAGTTGGTCGGAGTGTCGTTGGTCGCTTGGCTATTCGTGCCTATCTACGTCTCAACGTGGGTGGCTCCATTGGCAATCGCCGGTCTTTCTTTTGCGTGGTGGCTATGGGTTGCAAATCTTCAGAAGCGCCTGTGAATGTCAGTGCTCTCGCAAACTTCCGCGTTCAGCCCATGCTCGCGTGTGAGTCGCACGAGATCCTGGGGTTTGAGTTGCTGTACAGGCATCGGGTCGATTTCACCAACCGCCGCCAGATGCTTGAGGTTGATATTGCAGCACTGAAAGCGGCGCGGTTCCTTTGCACGGCCTACAAGTCCAAGCTCAGGGTTCATTGCAATGTCGAGGCCTCGTCAATGCTTAATCTGGATTGGGTGGTGGCGATGGCCGAGCACATGGTTCCTGGAATGGTCATCGAGATCGTGGAGAGAAACGAGCTGATCCGTCACCATTGGGGATTCCAGCGCATCAAGAACCTCTGTGAGGGCATACGAGGCCTCGGAGGTGAAATTGCGCTGGATGATGTTGCCGGCACAGACTTGGAGGAGCGCATGATCGAAGTGTTCAGGCCGAGGGTTCTGAAAGCAAATGATCGTTCGGGTCTCGATTTCATCTCCAGCTTGGGAACTGGAGCCATCGTGGTTGCGGAACACATTGAGTCCTCTGAGATCGCAACGCAAGCGGTCAAGCTCGGAGCCAGCGAGTTGCAAGGCTACTGGTGCGATGTCCTCAAAGAGCATGAGGTGCCGCGAATTCTGACTCCACCTGGCGTAGCGGCCAGAAACCGACAGCTGCAATTGGCTGCGGCATGAATCGCTCACAAAATCGAAAAGCTCGGATTTTGCTTACTTTTTAGGGGTGGTTTGAGGGGGGCGACTTCGTAGCATCAGATGCTATGAAATCGTGGTTCATCTCGTTCGCGCTCTTCTTTTTCTCGTTCGCCCACGCTGCCTGCTTTGAAGAGGCTGCGCAGCGGTATCAAATTCCGGTCGAACTCCTCAAGGCTATATCGACTGTCGAGTCGAATGGAAATGCAGGCGCCATCAACACGAACAAGAACGGTTCGGTTGACTACGGGCATATGCAAATCAACGACTGGTGGCTCCCGAAGCTGGAGCCATATGGCATCACCAAAGACAAGCTGGTTGAACCCTGCATCAACACCAATGTCGGTGCTTGGATCTTGGCTCAAAGCATTGCAACGCATGGCTTCACATGGAAGGCCATCGGTGCATACAACGCAAGCACTGGTTACAAGCGGCTGATCTACGCCCGCAAGGTCGAGCGCGTGCTGGAAAAGATCAACAGCGTTCAGGTAGCAAAGAAATGACCACCCACCGGGAGAAGTTCATGAAGCAAAGCCATCATCTGCGTGCAACCGCTGCAGCGGCCATCATCCTCTGCAGCGGATACATGTCGAGCGCGCAGGCCGCGCTCGTGTCTTCGGTCTGTGAAGTCAATGGCACCAACGTCTGTGATGCCGGTAATCCGACCATCACGCCATCTGGTGTCTTGACAATTCGTGGCTATGCATTCGACATGGCGACGGGTGACAGGCCCAGTGATCCTGTGACCGGATACGTGCTGCTACGGAATGACGATACGTTGGTCAACTACAAACTGCCAATTCAGCGCGTAGAGTCTCGACCAGATGTGATCGCGGACAAGATCACTGGTGAGTTCACGGAGGCCCAGTATCCCGTTCTCAATGCTGGCTTCGTGGCCCAGGTCATATCAGCATCTCTCCCTGCGGGGACCTACTCAGTCCACGAGGTTCGAGTGGGTATGAAGCAAGGACTTGTCCAGAGCCTGCCCCTCGACCGTGCGGAAATCAAGGGCCGCTTCACGATCTCGGATGCTCAATCCCCCCTCAAACTCATACAAGGCGGGAATGAGATCCCACTGAAGATGGTGCGCGGGTCCAGTGGGGCGGTACTGGCGACAGGGTATCCTGCACTCCGCGATGGACCGATGACCATCAAGGCCACCGTGAATGCGGGCGCCACCGTGGCCGAAAGCTCTGTGAACTTCACATACAAGAGACCCGAGCTTGCGGTTCCAGTATCTCTCCCCATCGTCCAAGACTTTCCAGGCATCAGCACCCGCCTGGCACCGATCAATCCGTTGAACAATCGTTCGCTGGATGTCGCTGCTTTGCCTGTCGTTGTCGATTCCGGCAGCGTCGAAAGCTTAAAAGTCAATGGACAAGATGTGTCCCAATCTGCCGCCTTCGAGCTTCCTCGCCAAGCCAACGTGGCAGGGACCTATCCAGTGCTTGTGGGCGATTCAACCGATCAAGAAGCTGCACGCGATGTGCGACTGTGGGTCAATCTACCAGATGCACCTAACATCGTTTTGCAGACCACAGCGTGGAACCCTGCAAGCAAGATCAAGGTTTCTCAGTCTCACACGAGCGTGGCTATCAAGGTTCAAGACGCAGATGTGCAGGCAAAGCTTGAAGGCGCAAGCAAAGAGACTTGCAACACGTTGAGCATGATTCGCCCCGACTACATGCTGTCGCAGACGGCCGGTGTGAATTGCGCTATCCGCTTCGGCGCGCTTCCCGAAGGTATGAAGTACAACCCGTATGCTGCTAACGCGCTTCGCGGGTCGTTGCCTTTGGTGGGCGACAACACCATCGAGTACACACCGGGCGTCGTCTACACCAATCCAGCTACGCGCCAAACAGCCTTCTACCCCGTGAAGAGCGGATCTGGGTCAGTCACCATCGCAGGGACAACCCCAAGTCCCATAGCGCTGACATTCAAAAACGACAAGCTGCTTGATACCTTCTACGCCAAGAACTCGGCACAGTTCCCTGGAAAGATGTTTGCGACCGTTGACAAGTCGCAGCCCCGTTCACTGGGTATCGTGAACGTCAAGGCCGGTTATCGGGAGATCACAACGCGGGTCACTTATCCCGGCGACTCCGTAAAGGAGTTCAACAGCTCGATCCCTGAGTCCAACGTGGCGCTGGTCATGCAGGCTGATACGCCGTGGGCCGAAAGCAAGGTAAAGGTTGAGTCCTGGTACCAGCGTGCTCCTGAGTTCAAGACAGTGCAAGAGTTCGATTTCATTGGAGTACCGCAGGGCCCTCTGGTTGATTTCGAGAAGACCTTCACCTCACACGACCAGGCCGAAACAACCGTGAGTGGCTTTATCGGGATCGCTCGTGGTCAGACGGTGGTTTTTGAGCCCGAGTCGATGGGTCAATGGCAGGTCACCATCAAAGATGAGAAGTCTGGCGCATCCATGTCCACGGCAGTTCCAGTAGACGCCGAAGGAAAATTTAGCGTGAACCTTGGGCGCTTGACCGCTGGTACCCGTTTCATCGTGGCAGAGGCGCGCATGGTCAACGATGGCGCGGTCATCAACAGCGCGGTAACCTCTAAAAGCCGTGCCCTGGTGACTGCTGCAGGTGACGTTATCGAAGCGACTTTGACTGCACGGGCGACAAGCGGAAAAGTGCCTTTTGCGCAGACCCTGAATGCCAACGTCAAGAACGCCAAGATGCTTGCCAATGTGAAGGCAGTGGCATGGGAAGTGCTGGGCGAGGATGGCAACTGGACACGCGTCATGCGCACGGAAAGCATTGAGCAAACCGGGGTGAACTACACCGTCCGAATGGAGAGCGTGGGCAGTGCCACCTACCGTGCGGTCTTGGTCAACAAGTATTCCGGCGCTGAGTTCAAGACTGAACCGCTGACACTCACGGCATTCGATGTGCCCACTTTCACCGTCACCGCACCAGGCGTGGTGCTGGTTGGCCGTCCTGTTGAGTTGAAGGTTCAGGCTCAAGAGGGATTTGAAGCCTCCTACCAGTGGCGGATCATCACCACTGGTGGTGTTGAGCAGGTTTCGGGTGAGAACACACCGACTCTGACTTTCACGCCTACCGAGATCAAGAACTACTCCATTG
>NZ_JADHVT010000228.1 GCF_016783915.1 Acidovorax sp. | reverse complement strand
TCATTCGTCCACCTCCGCGTGCCATTCGCCGTACCACCGGGCCAGCGTGTCGAGAGCTTCCTTTGCTTCTGGCGCGCCCTTGTCGGCACAGCTCACCAGCGCACGGAAAACAATCGCGTCGTGGTCCCGGAAGTCGAAGGCTTCGCGCAGCCGGTCGTACTGGCCTGCCTTGGCCTGCTCCAGGGTTTCGCGGGTGAGCCGGACTTCCTCGGCTTCCAGCGCTTCGGCGTACCGCTGGCGCTGGTCTTCGTGCGCTGCGCAGTCGCGCATAAGTAGCTCAAAGGACATGATCACGCCCCTGGCCTATGGCTATGCAACCGTGCCGCCGCTTCTTGATAAGCAGCGCTTGCTGACTCTGGAGATTCAAAAAGTCCAAGGTGATGCAGCTTGCGGTTTGTAGCTATGTAGGCCTGCCATTTGCCCGTTTGCTTGAAATAGCTAACGCCTCTGTATCCGCTGGTGTTGTTAACGCGCAATGACGTGTTTTGCATGTTTTCTGATCGAGAGACCTCGCGCAGATTTGCAATCCTGTTGTCACTTTTGATCCTGTTGATGTGATCCAGGTGTTTTGATGGCCAGTGCCCATAAACCCACAACCATGCCAATCTGTGCGCCATGTAAAAGTCGCCGTTCAGTTGGATTCGGACATAGCCCAAGCTAAGGGTGCCGGCCACATCACCAGCGCGGGCGCCACCTTTGCGTGTGACCCTGCGCGTGAACAATCCAGTTGCAGCGTCGTAGTCCAAATACTGGCGCAGCGTTTCAGCGGTCAATGCCTTTTCCATAGGGCCTCCAGAAAAGAAAAAGCCCGCGTGGTGCGGGCTGGTGTGTGGGGTGGTGTCTGGCTATGTGCCAGGGGGGTGGGGCGGCGTGGCTTTCGCAGCCCGGCGCGTGGTGGTTCCCGTAGTCGGCTCTGCCAACGAACACCGAGGTCTTTGACAAGGTGTCGCGGGGTCGGTCCGCACGGCGTTGCCGCCCCGTAACTCGCTATTGGGTAAGTGCTCTCCGCGCTTGATCGAAGGTGGGCTTGTTCCACTCGTCTTCGTCCATGCCCATGTGTGTGAGCATGGCGTTTAGCGCACTGCGCAGTTCGCCTATCTCGACTTGCGCCGCGTCCATGATCTCTTGCGCTTTGTGCCGCTCTATCCACTGGCCTGTTTTGTCTGGCACACGCTTCACACCGGGTGGATCGCTGAGGAAGAAGCTGTACGGCTGCAGCGCGCAGAGCCGATCCCAATACTTCAAATGCGGTCGCTCTTGCTTTTCCATGCTGCTCTCCTTGTTTGGTTGGGGCACTCCCGGCCCCTGGTGTAGGGGCGGGGTGGGGTTACTGGTGCCCGCGCAACTGGCCTTCGATGTAGTCAATCATTGGCCGCAGCGAATCCGTGGCACGCAGGGCTTCTTCCTTGTCACCAATGCTCATGATGGAGTTCATGACAATCTCCATCGCGGCGGGCACGACTACGCCAACATTCGATTTGCTGGCGATCTGTCCGAGTTGGTCCTTCACGCGGTCAATTTCCGCTCTGTATTGCGCGTCGTTCATCGTTGCTCCTGTTGAAAACCTCAACCGCCTGTCACGCGGCTCAGGTTTTGGCCCTCTTGCGAAGGCCATGCCGGATTGACCGCTCCGGTGGGCGTAGCGCTGCTTTTGGTTTCTTTTCTTGGCGGTACAGATCCCGCCTCAACCCCGTACTTAGCCCCAGGGTTTGGACTTCGAGGTGCATTGGCGACATGGTTGTTTCCTCCCATGGTCCCTATCTCGTTCGCGTTGCCTGATCCCATCCAGGGGCAGAGCGCTACTAGCCTTCGCACCGACGATCTTTTCTAGCCCGCTACCGCCCGCGGAGGCACTGCGTTTACCCAGCCGTGCCTGGCTGCAAGAACTCCGTGGTGACCGCCGATCCGCTCACCCTGTCGCTGCGTTTTGCTGCGATGGGTTGAAGTATAGAGACTCTATACATGGTGTCAAGCGTTTCTGAACTAAAAGTGTGGAATTTCTGCACTTTCTGTAAACTCGCGCCCAGCGCCACCCCGGCGCGCAACAGGAGCCACACATGACGGAAGCGACAGGCGAAAAAAAACCCGCTCAGGGCGGGTTCGGTCGGCGCGGTTGGGGCCTATTCGGGCGGGTACTTGGCTTGCCCGGCGCTCCGGAAATTCGTCGGCGCCTCACGCTTACAGGCGCTGCACCTCAAGGAGTACCAACCGTCGGGCAGTTTGGCATAGCTCAGGATCGACTTGCGGCGCTGCTCATAGCAGTTTGTGCATATGTAATGAGGCACCTCGCCGCGCGCTTCGCTCTCTTTAATCGCGTACACAACCGCTCCGGTGTATGGGGTAAAAAGCTTGTATCGCTCTTTTTCCTTCGCCCAATCATTGGCTGCCACCAATGCCTCTTCAGCTTGGCGTGCGCGCTTGTTGGCATCCGCCATCGCCTCTTGCATCGCAAGCATGGCTTGCTGGGCCTCCAAGAGAGACTGCTGGATTGACATCACCTGTTCTTTCACGGCGAAGTCAACCTTTGCCCCCATCACAGCCTTTGCGATATCAGCCGCTGCCTTAAGGCTGCCGAGAGCCCCCGCCATTTGTTGCGCATCAAACATCCCCATCCTCCCACTTGCCCAGCACTGTGCGGGCTACCGTTCAACAAGGCGCCGCGACTTGCGGCACTCCTTCACATCCACCAGCGTCTTAAACCGGTGGTCCTCTTTGGTGATCCACTGCATGTTGCTGGGCCGGTCTAGACCGCCAGCGCATAGGGCGATGACGTGATCCACATGCCACCCAGGGCAGGCCCCGCGCGTGCGGCCGGTGGCAGGGCAGGGATTCTCGGCGCGGAAGGCGCGCACTTGGGCGCGGTCGCGCTCCATTACGGCGTTTGCTGATGTTGCCAATACAGCCGCAAGCAAGCCCGCGACAAGTTTCAAGGCTTGACCTCGGCAACAGTTCCCCGCCATGTATAGCCGCCATCTGACGGGTACGACAGGTCAGCAATCACGCACCTGAATTGCGTTAGCTGCAGAGCGTTGAACCCATTTCTTGCCCGCATTTCGACAGTGACTGAATACGAAGACTTCGGCGTGATCTCAGTGACAAAAAACTTGTCGGCACTCGGGAATTCTGCAGACCCAGGGTCGTTGAGACGCTTCTTGATTTCCTCCTTGCATGCCATCTTGGCGCCAAATTCGTAGTCCCGCTCCTTCGACTTAGAGCCGCCGCCCAGCTGAGAGTAAGAGACGGCGATCACTGCCAAGATGGAGATTGAGATGGCTGCAGGCCAAGGCGAGGCCTTCGATTTGGCGCCTGGCGGCCCGTACTTGTTCGCAGCGGCCTTCGCGACAGGCGCACCGCAGTGCGGGCAGGCCGCGGCCTTGTCGCTGATTTCCTTGCCGCATTCGGCGCATGCAATGAGTGCCATCAATCCTCCGTTATCCGTCTTCCCATTTTCCTAGCACCGTGCCCAGGATGTGAAACTTCTCCCGGATGGGCTCATGGGATGGATTCAGCGGCTGCAGCCATTGGCGGCCGTCCTCATTCTTGTAGACCTTGAACGTCACTTCGTCTGTGCCATCAAGGCAGGCCACCACCCGGTCACCGTTTACTGGGGTTTTGCGCTCGGGGTCCACAAAGATGTAGCAGCCCTCGGGGTAGGTCCTGCTGTTGCCGCTGGGCGCCGTCATGGAGTCGCCGCGCACGCGCAGAGCAAACGTGCTGCCGCTGTGGCTGACGGGGCAATCCATCCAGCGGTCGGCCTGGCCTGGCAGGTGTGGATCTGCAGCGTTGCACCACTCACCGGCCTGCACCCAGGAAATCAGCGGCACCTTGCCGCGCAGGTCTGGGCCTGGCTCTGTATTGGCGACGCCCTCAAGCGGAAGCGGGTAGCCAGTCAGGGCTGAAACGCGCTTCATCTGCTCGAAGCTGGGCTTGTGTCGCCCATTTTCCCAGCCGGAGACATTGCCTTTCGACATCTCCAGTTTTTCGGCCAATCCGTCCTGCGTCAGCTGCGCGTGCTTGCGGGCCGCCCGGACCCATTCATTCGTGCTCATGGAGGAAATGTAAAGAAAATCTGAACAAATTGGGTGTTGAAATACTTGACCTTGTGGGTGCAGAAGTTCTATACTGGTATCGAAATTCTGAACAGGACAACCGATGCACCCGATTGACAAAGCCGCCGACATCATCGGCTCACAAACCGCACTGGCGGCAGTGCTGGGCGTCAGCAAGGGCGCCGTCAGCCAGTGGAAAGACGAAGACCGCCGTGTTCCTGCCGCCCATTGCGTGGCGATTGAGCGGGAAACCAAAGGCGCCGTCACCCGCCGCGACTTGCGCCCAGACGACTGGCACCTGATCTGGCCAGAGCTGGCCAATCCCGCCCGCAAAGCCAAGCCCACCGCTACGGCCTGAGCTATGAACCGCCATTCGTTTTGTGTTTCGCATGAACGGATGGTGGCTTTTTTTTCGCCCAACAGGGTACTCAACCCGGCTCAAACATCATGACCTCGATTGAAGACCAGCACGAATTAGCCCTTGCCCGCGCGCCGCAGCGTGCCTCTGTGCCACTCGAAATGATCCGCGCACAGAAGACATCGGCAGCAGCTTTCACGCTGGCCTGCAGCGTCTCCGGCTTGGAAGACAAGGAAATCTATCTGGCGCTCGGCATTGATGCCGGGTACTTCTCCAACATCAAGAAGGGCAAAGCCACGCTGCAGGCTGATCTGGCGGCCCAGTTCTGTGAGGTGGTCGGCAACACGATCTATCCCGAGTGGGCCGCATTCCAAGTCGGTTGCACGCTGGTGATGATCAAGACCGAAGCAGAGCGCCGCGCCGAACTGGCCGAACAACGCGCCCAAGCTGCAGAGGCTGAGAACCGACTGATGCGCCAACTGCTGGCCGGGAGGGTTCCAGCATGAGCCTCTGGAACCCCCGCAAGCCACTGAACCAGCCGCCGCACTTCGGCACCGTTGGAGCTGTTCAGGCTTCTCCGGTCACGAAGTTCGATGACGCGCTGCACAAGGCGCAAGAGGCGCTCTACGACGCCAAGGTTCAACGCAGCAAACGCGCTGGCAGTCGCTCAACTGTGTTTGATCGCGGCTCTAGTGGATCACGGTGAAGCCTGCGCACCTTCTCGCAGGCAAAAGAAAAGCCGGTCATATGGGCTGCAACCCGACCGGCTTCTAACTAACTGAGGTGCATTGTATGACACAACATCAAATTCTCGCAAAGCTCCTGTCGCGTAAATGCGGCACTACAGCCATGGAGATCATCAGCCGCGTGGGCACCGTATGTGGAGCAAGCGCAGCAACTGCTTTCACATCGAGCAGCTGACGGACACCGTAGCCAAGGGCCGTCG